>JAYTUQ010000460.1:0-14367 GCA_043744455.1 Saprospiraceae bacterium
ATAGACTTTTCGGAACGCTGAATAGACTTCACAGAAATTTCAATAGACTTTTCAGAATGCTGAATAGACTTTGCAAAAATTTCAATAGACTTTTCAGAATGCTGAATAGACTTCACAAAAATTTCAATAGACTTTTTGGAACGCTGAATAGACTTCCCGCCGTCAACCGGTCTTACTTAGTTTTTCCGCTGTCACACGGTTCAATTGTTTTTCACAAAATCCAAAGCGCGATATTCTGACCATGTGTGTTCACGGTCATTGGGTAACATAAAACCGCAGTGACCGCCTACTTCGGGTGTTTCAAGATGTATGAATTTATGATTTTCAGCCAATTGTATCGGTGAACATTCAGGCGTTAACATTGGGTCATTTTTCGCTTGAACGATAAGGGCAGGTATTTTCAATTGCGGAATGAAATTAAGCGCAGACCCTTTTTCATAAAAGTCATCAATACTTTTGTAACCATTAATTTTGACAAAAAAGAGGTGTTGTTGTTCCTCCCACGTTTTGGCGCGTTCCACTTCTGCCATATTGAGTAGATGGGGAAATTGTTGCGCTTTAATTTTCACTTTTGGCAAAATACCTTTTTTAAAATACGCCTTATATATATAACGTGAGGGAACATCCAAAATCGCCGTAGAAGTGCGCATTTCAAGGGGCGAACTGAACGCAATAACTTTTTTTACTGAGGGGTGTTGGCTAACGGCTGCAAATTTTAAAGAAACATTGCCGCCCATCGAATAGCCCACAAGAATAACTTCGTCGTAGTTTTTTTTTGTCAAAGCATAGTTTAAAACCGACTCAATGTCACCAATTTCGCCATGATTGTAAAGACGGAACGCTCGATTCATCTCTCCGCTGCACGAGCGACAGTTCCATGACAGGACATCAAAACCGTTTTTTGCGAATATTTTAGCCGTGCCTAACATATAGGGGCGGCTTGAATCGCCTTCCAAGCCATGTGTTAAGAGGATTAATTTGCGACTTTTTGAGTCAATCCAATCCAAATCAAGGAAGTCATTATCGGATGTAATAATCCGTTCACGTTCGTAGTGAACCCCTAAAACAGTGCGATAAGTGGGTAAAATGGATTGTAAATCGCCATTGAAGTGCATAAAAGGGGCTTTTTTGTACGTCGAATTTTTTATAAAAGGCATAATAGTTAAATGAAATTATGAAAATAGGTGATTTTAAATCATTTTGATGTAGAATAGACCAGACCGAAAGGTAAACGCAAAATTACGCTTTGTTGTTATAAAAAATATATAGTATCAAGGGTATTGCGAAAGTCAATTGAAGGGGGGTATCTTTGTATCATAATGGCAAATAAAATGTCACAAAAATTATTTAGGGCGACTTACTCAACAGAAATGCAATGACGACGTACCTCCCAAATTTTGAAAAAACTAAAGTTTAAGATAATTCTACAGAAAGTTGTAGTGCAAAATTAATTTTTAAATGGTTATGAGTATTGCTGTCAAAGTCGGGAAGGCTTTAGGGTTTTCCTGACTTTTAGACGGTTTTTCTCAAAAAAAGGGCTATGGTAATACACCATAGCCCTTTTTTTGTAGTTTTTTAGTTGTAAATGCAAAATTAATTGAACTTTCCTAAATTTTTATTGTCTTAAAATTTTCACGTTTCTTTAACTCCTGATTTTGTTCAAAAAACTACCTTTGCGCGTCGAAAGTGCGACAATTGTTTACAGTTAATCAAATTCAATTAAAAAATGAAAAAAATTCTTTCGATTTTCGCTGCTACCATGATGTTGGCAGTTAATGTATTTTCTCAAGATTCAAATCAAAAAATGGATTCAGTAAGTTACAGCTTGGGCGTTTTGTTCGCTCAAAATTTCAAAAACGGTGAAGCCGTGAAAATTGACGCTGCGTCAATGGCTAAAGGTTTCGAAGAAGCCATCAAAGGTACTGAGGTTATTAAAGCTGAAGATGCCAATCAAATTTTTAGCAAGCACATGCACGAAGCAAGCCAAGGCAAATTCCAAGGCAATATCGAGGCAGGAAAAAAATTCCTTGCCGAAAATGCTAAAAAGCCCGATGTTAAAATAACTGCAAGCGGTTTGCAATATCAAGTCCTAACCGAAGGTACAGGAGCGATTCCCAAAGCGACAGACAAAGTAACTGTACATTATCATGGCACTTTGCTTAACGGAAAGGTCTTTGATAGTTCTGTTGAACGCGGTCAACCAATAGACTTACCTGTCAATGGCGTTATTCAAGGCTGGCAAGAGGCTTTGCAATTGATGAAAACGGGTTCTAAATGGAAATTATTCATTCCTTACGACCTTGCTTACGGTGAGCGTGGTGCAGGTGGTGATATCGGACCTTATGAGGCTTTGATTTTTGAAGTCGAATTAATTAAGATTAATCAATAATTTAATGATGAATGATAAATGATGAACGATGAATTAATACCCCCCTCAGTTATATTCGATTTTCTTCGTTTATCATTTATCATTCATCATTCATCATTAATATGCGCATAGACATCATTTCTGCCGTTCCCGAACTTTTAGACAGTCCGTTTCAACATTCTATCATGAAGCGTGCGCAACAAAAAGGCTTGTACGAAGTGGTCGTACACAATCTGCGAGACTATGGTTTAGGACGACACAAGCAAATTGATGATTATCAATTTGGCGGTGGTGCAGGCATGGTCATGAAAATAGAACCAATCGCACAATGTATCAATGATTTGAAAGCGCAACGGACTTACGATGAAGTAATTTTTTTGACCCCCGATGGTAAAAAGTTTGACCAGCCTATGGCGAATCGCCTATCCATGTTTACCAATCTCATCCTTCTTTGTGGACATTATAAAGGCGTTGACGAACGCATCAGAGAGCATTTTATCACGTTAGAGGTCTCAATTGGCGACTTTGTACTGAGTGGGGGAGAATTAGCGGCGGCGGTCATGGTTGATGCGATAGGCAGATTAATTCCAGGGGTTTTAGGCGATGAAACTTCCGCATTGTTTGATTCGTTTCAAGACAATTTGCTTGCACCACCTGTTTATACGCGTCCTGAAGAGTACAATGGATGGCGTATTCCAGACGTTTTAAAATCAGGTCATGAAGCAAAAATTAATGAATGGCGTTATGAAGAATCCTTAAAACGAACCCGAGAACGCCGACCCGATATGTTAGAAGATTAAACAGTTATTTGTCAGTTTCTGATGGGTTTTGGCAATATTTATTAAAAAATAACGTTAAAGAATCCTTAAAACCCCTTAGTATTTCGATTGATTTTTCTAATTTTGTCTCTTGTTTACAAATATAAATTATTAAAAAAATAAATATTACTAAAATAAAATTTGAATAGCAATGAAAAATCTCATTAAAGGCTTCATTTTCGCCGCTTTCGCTTTGTCTTTTGCTGCTTGCAAAAATGATAAACCAGCATCTGAAACGGCTACAGCAACTGAAGCAACCTCAACACCTGCCACTTCAGCAACGCCCAGTACAACTGCTGAAATGCCCGCTGCTCCTTCATCAGGTGTGGCTTCTGTTTCAAAAACGGCAACAGAGCCAGTGAAACCCGTTTCTGCCCAAACGACACCCGCAGCACCTGCTGCAGCACCAGTTGGAAAAACAACAACTATAAAGTTTGAAGAAACAACTTACGCTTGGGGAAGTGTCAACGAAGGTGATAAAATGACGCATATTTTTAAATTCAAAAATGCAGGTTCAAACGACCTAATCATCAGCGATGCACACGGTTCTTGCGGTTGTACAGTTCCTGAATGGCCTAAAGAGCCTATCAAGCCAGGTAAAAATGGTGTGATTAAAGTTGTTTTTGACTCAAAAGGTAAGCCTGGTGAGCAACAAAAAACAGTGACTTTGACTGCTAATACTGACCCAGCTAATACTGTTTTGACCATCAAAGGTGCAGTTAAACCAGCAGCAACTCAATAATTGTAAAATTCTTCTTGTTGAAACAAAAACAGCCATTTCGTACATCGAAATGGCTGTTTTTGTTTCAACCAATAATCAACTCAACTTGACTCCCATTGATATCCGACAAATTGACCTGTAAATACCGTTCAAT
Organism: Saprospiraceae bacterium; assembly: GCA_043744455.1. Taxonomy (GTDB): domain Bacteria; phylum Bacteroidota; class Bacteroidia; order Chitinophagales; family Saprospiraceae; genus JAAFJT01. The sequence goes on from JAYTUQ010000460.1 coordinate 4,062, forward strand.
TTCTATCCGCATGGTCTCAACATGCGAAATCACGCCAACGATTCGATTTTCTTTCTGCAACGCCTTCAACGCTTCAAAAACCTTTTGCAGCGAGTCACTATCGAGTGAACCAAAACCTTCATCTAAGAAAAAGAAATTTTGTCGCGCCTGATGCCGACTCTGAATGTGATCGCTTAATGCCAATGCCAAACACAAAGACGCTTGAAACGTTTGACCGCCTGACAAAGTTCGAACATCGCGTAATTGACCACCATTTAACATATCGCAGACAATAAAACTGTTCGATTCAGTGATTTGCAGCCGTAATTGCCCATTTGTTAATTTCTCAAATCGCTCATTGGCAGCATAGATAATGCTTTGCAAAAACACAGAACTGGCATAATTAACAAAACCACTGCGTTGAAACAGACCCCTCAGTATTTTCAAGTTTTCACCCCGATGTTCATATTCAGTCAAAGCCTTTTCGGTTTCTTGACGCTGTTTCAAACGATGACTCATGTCTTTGATGTCTCGATTCAATTCACCAATAATTTGATTTTGTATTTGAATATTTTTCTCAATATTTTGAATATCAATGATTAATGCTTGGTGATTATCTGCATTATATTTTTGACCTTTTAGTTTTTCATTCAATTCAGACAGACGAGCAGAAATAAGTAATGTCTGATTTTTAAAATCGTTCAGCTTTTGACGTTCTTCAGCGACATTCAAATTTGTGGCTAAAATGCGTTCTATCCTTTCGAAATCCTCAAAATGCGTTGCTGTCAACTTGTCATTTAATTCTAAAATAAGAGACGTTTGAGCCGCATCTAAAGTATTTTGGGCTTGCGTTAACGTGTCCATACTACCCCTCAGTATTTGTCCTTCTGATTGCGCATTTTGGATTTGTTTGTCGACGTATTTGTATTCAGAATCAATCGTAATATATTGTTTTTCAAGATTTTCTGCTAATTCTGTTAATTCTAATGCCGATTTTGACCGCCAAACCGCCACATCTAATACTTCAATTTGTTTTTCTAACACTTTAATTGTTGACTGTTGAGTGGCAATAAGGACTTGGAGTGCACTAATTCGAGTGCGGTATCGCTCGATATCCCCCTCAGTATTTTCTTTGTTTTTATGCGCTTTTTGCCATTCATCTTCAAGTTTCCGCATGGTATTATCAAAATCTGCCGCTGCACGAATAGCTTTTTCAACCGCCTCGTAATCGTTTTGTGAGAAAGATTGCCACGTAAATTTTTGATTATGTGCATCTCTTTTTTGATTTTCATCTACGAGGCGAGAATTAATATTTTGACGAGCAAAAATTTCATTATTAAAATTAATGTCGAGCGTAATAAATTGATTTTCAATATTTTCGAGCGTTTGAATTTCTTTTGTATGTTTCGCCAAACGCACTTCCAAACTCTTTAAAGTAGAACGCACTTCACTGATTTTCATCAAAGAAGGGTGGTGCGTCGCACCGCACAAAGGGCAAGCTTCACCTTCCGCTAAATCCCTTGCCAACGATTCCAGTTTTTCAGACGCTTTCAGGTGCAATTGTTCATGTAGTAAATGTTCAATTTCTTTTTTCAAACGAACTATTTTAGTCTTCACTTCTGCAATAATTTCAGGAATTTTAGCATCAATGGACATGGAAATATTCAATGGCGGCAAATCATTTCGAATGATAAAAGATTTAGATTGGTCAATACCTGCCAATTTTTCATCTGATCCTTTTTGCTCATTTTCGAGTCGCGTAATTTCTTTTTTTATCGTAAAACTATCTGAAAACCAATCTTTTACAGCATTTAATTCATTTAAATTGGGTTGATTTGCGCGTAAGGAAAGCCGTTGTTTTTCAATTTCAGCAACCGCTATTTTATATTTTTCAAGAGAAATATTTTTATCATTTAAGTAATTGTACCCCGAGTCAAGTTTAGTTTGCTCCTTGCTCATTTCGGTTTCCGCCACTTGAATACTAACCATTTTTCGAGCTTCTTCGGCTTGTTTTTTAAGGTTTTCACGTTGTTCATACTGAGGGGTCAAATTTTGTTTTGACACATTCAGTTTTTCTAAAACCACACCATTTTCTGCAAATTTTTGACGCTTTTTTTCTAATTCACTTTTGTTTTTAGACAAGTCAGAAGTCAATTTTTTGCGATTATCAAATAGGTTTTTGAACGTCAAAAATGCCATTTCATAATCCTCTATTTGTTTTTGAAGGTTTGAAAAATGTGCATCGTCAGCAGCCAATTCTTCAAACCATTTTTGATTTTGTTGCCATTGTTCAAAATCTAATTTCAGTTGTTTTAAATCACTTTCTGATTTTCTATTTTTTTCAAGTTCAATTTGTTGTTCATTAATATCTGTTTGAAAACCAATTAATTGTGCTTTTTTAGCTTCAATATCTTCTGATTTTATATCACCAATTTGAGTCAATTGACCTTTTAAACCTTGGATGGTTGCATCGTTTTGTATAAGTAAAATTTTCACTTTTGGTTCTAATTCGTAGCGTTCCAAACCAAATAATTCACGCATCATACGCGCCCGTTCCGTATCGCCCAATTGCAAAAAATCTTGAAAAGTACCTTGTGGGATGATGATTGTTTTTTTGAAATCATCAGGTTTTAACCCAATCAGCGGTTCAGCAGTTTTGATGTCAAGTGGCTTAAATGCTTCGTTAATTCGTTCAAAAAAAGCAGGCGGTTTCACTTTAACATCATTAAATTTTTTGCTGTTTCGACTACCCGAAACTTTACTCCGATATAATTTTCCTTCTATTTCAAAATCAAAAACAATCAACAAATCGTCGCTACGCAAATTCAAAATATTGTAGTTACGCCCTGACGTACCTAAACGCTCCACTTCGCCATACAAAGCAAGCATTATAGCTTCCAAAATGGACGATTTTCCAGCACCGACATTGCCAAAAATGCCAAACAAGTTACTTTGTGTCAATTGTTCAAAATCAATCGTTTGTTCCGTTTGGTAAGAATACAAACCCTTTATTGTCAATAATTTAGGTATCATAATTTTTCGTTTTGTGCGTCAACGGCTAATACTTCTTCAAATAGGCGTTTCAAATCTTCATTCGGTTCTTGATTTTTTTCACGTTTGAAATAATCCCAAAACAACTCATCAATGCTTTTATTTAAGTCTATATTTTTGGACGAATTGAGGGAATTTTCGCCTAATATTTCAGGTTTTATATGAATAATGCCTTTGTGTGCACTCCGTAATTGTTGTGTAATTAAAGGATTCAAATAGGTATCTGTTACGATTGTAATCTCGACCAAATCATCAGGATATTCAGAAAGCCAAGCAATGGCTTCATCTATATTCTCAAACTGACCCCTCAGTAATTTTTTATTTTTTGTCAATTTAATTCGTTGATAATCAATAGGTTGATTCGGTTTCGCATCAATCAACATGACGTATTTTTCTTGATTATCTTCATTGAAACTATAAGCCAAAGGACTCCCTGAATACACGACAGGGCAAGGCAATGTGTCAATTAATTGCTGCCGATGCAAATGCCCAAGCGCAACATATTGGAATTGGAAGGGAAAACAATCTGTAAATACAGCACCCGCGCCACCGACATTAATTGATCTTTCCTCATCGGGTTCTTCGGGCGGAATGCCGCCTTCTTTCATCACAAAAAGATGCGCAACGCCTATATTGACCCCCTCAGTATCCGCATATTTTTGAGCCGATTCATACCATTGTTCAGTCAAAATTTGGCGCATATTTTCGTCTGGATTTTCAACGTCAAAATATTGTTTTAAGCGAAATTCATTGGCATAAGGCATTAAAAATAAACGCAAAGGGTAGGTACAATTAGGCAATTTTAGTTCTATAAAACCGACATCGCTTTTTGTCAATTGGAGTCCAGTCGGCAAACAAAAAGGTTGGACATGTGTATTTGGAAAACCACTGAAAACGATGCCACACTCACGCGCCAACATCTCAGGGGCTTCAATACGTTCAGGTGAATCATGGTTGCCAGCAATAGCGACGACCGCACGCAAACCATTGTTAGCCAATCGTTTACATGTACTAAAGAGTAACTCGCTGCTTTCATTAGGGGGATTAAAAACATCGAAAAGGTCGCCAGCAATGATAACGACATCAGGGTTTTCCCGTTCTGTAATTTCGCAGATTTCTTCTAAAACATGTACTTGTTCGACATGTCGGCTGAAGTTTTCAAGGCGTTTTCCGAGATGCCAATCGGCTGTATGGAGTATTTTCATTTTGAGTAATATCTAAATGTGACTTTACGGATTTGAGCCAAATTTAAATTTAATACTTGAAAACAAGGTTTTTGGGGCTTAAAATTTTGGGTACGCAGAAATATTAGACGATTTTATAGGTTCATTCGTCGTTTTTCTACCCACGAAAAAGGATAAAAAGCCTCCTGACACCAAAAGTATAAGAACTATTTTGAACGGAAACGTCTTCATTGTATCGAGTTTAAGATGTGAATTTTTACAAGTTTGAGTATCTGAACTCACGAATTTATCACATTTTAGCCCAAACAATGTCTTTTGCAAAGTTTTTGTCTAAATTTGTTCGAGGATGAATTTTCAGTAACCCCTCAGTATTTACGTTATAAAATTGATAAAAATTATTAAAAAAATCTAAAAAACTAAGAAGTATTATGAAGAACTCAACTATGTTGCTGATTGGTTTGGCTGTTGTTTTATTCCTGTATGGCGGATGTAAATTTAATGGTATGGTACAAACCGATGAAGGTGTGAAACAAAAATGGGGTAACGTACAAAGTGAATACCAACGTCGTGCGGATCTTGTTCCTAATATTGTAGAAGCCGTCAAAGGTGAAGCAAATTTTGAGAAAAGTGTTTTGGAAGGGGTCATCAATGCGCGTGCCAGTGCGACACAAATGAAAGTGGATGCGTCGAACTTAACGCCAGAAAAAATTCAAGAATTTCAAGCCAATCAAGGGCAGTTGAGTACCGCTTTGGGTCGTTTTTTGAGCATTGCAGAGTCATATCCGAACTTGAAATCTAACGCGGCATTTAGTGAGTTACGCGCCCAATTGGAAGGGACGGAAAATCGTATTAAGGTTGCTAGGAATGAGTACAATGCTTCGGTTAAGGAATATAACGTCAGTGTTCGAACATTTCCAAGCAATATTTTTGCAGGCATGTTTGGTTTCAAAGAAAAAGGTGCATTTGAATCAGATAAAGGTGCAGACAAAGCACCGAGTTTGAAAGGCGCATTTGATACGAAACCACAACAATAAATAAATGACAATTAGTCATTGGTCATTAAGTTGCTTGCCATTCGTGGCAGTAAATGATGAAAATGACCAATGACTAATTGACCAATGACTATAATATGTTTTGGACTAAAAAGAAAAAATTCTTCAATAAAGAAGAAGAAGAGCGCATTATGGCGGAGATTCGGACGGCTGAAAAGGCAAGTTCGGGTGAAATTCGTGTCTTTGTCGAGACTGAATGTGCCGAGAGTGTAGAAAAGCGGACGATTGAGGTATTTAAAAGATTGAAGATGCATAAGACACAGGAACGCAATGGTGTGTTGATTTATATCGCTATAGAAAGCCGAAAATTCGCCATTTTTGGCGATGAAGGTATTCATAAAAAAATGGGTTTCAGTTTTTGGACAACAGAAGTGGCTACATTGAAGACTTTTTTGTCAGATGATAAAATGGTGGAGGGTATTTGCAAAGTTGCTTTAGATATTGGCGAAGTATTGAAAGAACATTTCCCTTATCAATCAGATGATAAAAATGAATTGCCCGATAAGCCTGTTTATGGTAAATAAATTTACTAAATCTTGTTTGCTTAAAAATAAATTTTAATTAGTATATATAAATTGATGATTAACAGATATATCCTTTCTTTTCTACTTCTTATAACTCTTTCCAGTGGTTCAATACTGAGGGGTCAGCCTCCGATACCCCCCCGACCTTCTCCGCCGAAATTAGTCAACGACTTTGCAAATTTGATGTCTATTGACGAGCAGATGCGGCTTGAAAAAGACTTAGTGGCTTACAATGACTCGACTTCAACGCAAGTAGCCATCGTTACCCTTCCAGATTTAGGTGATTATGATATTTTTGATTGGGCGGTGGAAATTGGTAAAAAATGGGGCGTTGGTACGGCACAAAAGAACAACGGTGTGGTTATCATAGTGGGATTAGCCCCTAAACGCAAAGTTTTTATTGCAACAGGTGGCGGCGTTCAGGGATTTTTGCCAGACATTATTTGTAAACGCATAATTGACCAAAAAATAGTACCCAATTTTAGAGAAAAACGATTTTATGAAGGCTTTAATGAAGCCTTTGAAGTCATTCGAGGTGCAGCAAAAGGCGAATATGTCAGTGATGGTCAAGGCAATAATACCGATAGTGATGCCTCTTTTTGGTTTTTTATCATTATTTTGATTATCATATTGATTATAATTTTGATTATTAAGAGACGAGGACAGTACGCACAATATAACTCAGGTCGCGACAGCGGTGGATGGATTTTTTGGGGTGGTGGTTTTGGTGGTGGCGGTGGCGGCTGGGGTGGAAACTCCGATTCTGGTGGTGGTTTTGGTGGTTTTGGCGGCGGTGATTTTGACGGTGGTGGCGCAGGTGGTGATTGGTAGTTATAAAAATTAGCCCCCTCAGTAAAAAAGCAAAAATGCGCTCAAACAGAAGATTCGTTTGAGCGCATTTTTAGTTTTGAAAAGTGATTGACCTTTTTATCTGAATGCCTATTACGTCTGAAGACGTGCTTTTGGTATTTTGCATACAATCTTGTTCTTTTCTCAAAAAAGTGTAATTTTTTTAAAAAATCACATACCACAATGACAATTAAAATTCAACTACCCTCCGATAAAAAAGAAGCTTTATTTGTCATAGAGCTTTTAAAAAAACTTAACCTTATTTTTGAGCCACAAGAAGAGGTACAAGCAGACTTATCCGATGAATTTAAAAAACGGCTAAGCGAACGCATTGCAGATATGAATGCGCATCCTGATGATGTCATCAGTTGGGAAGATATTCAGAAAAGAGACAACTTACAAACAACAACTGTATGAATTATACCATTATGTTTCGTCTTAAAGCACAAATGCGCTCAAACGATTCTTTTGTTTGAGCGCATTTTTGTTTTTGTAAAAGTGTCTGGCTTTTTTATCTTAATGCCTTTTACGTCTGAATACGTACTTTATAATATGTGTCGCGTTTGAAAAGGCTGACAGGCGTGGGCGTTTTTTAAGATTAAGAGTGTAAGCCAGCGTTATGCACTGCTGATGATTGCTTCAACGTCTAGCCCCAATTGCACAAAACCTTTTGTTGGAAGCAGTATGTCATGTGAACAAATTGCTGTCTTGATTCGTAATGTCTCTTTTTGCGTCCTCTAACAAATACATTGTCTTACAACTCGGACATAATAGGATGTATTCGTAATAATAAGTTTGTCCAGGTTTTGCCTCTTTCTTTTTTGTAGGCTTCTTCACAACGCTTGTACCACATTTTCTACAAGCATCTCCTTCAGCATTTACTTTAATTTTCCTAACACTTGGTTGAATGTAATCTCCCTGATTTAAATCGTCACCGTGTAATTGAATTTGCTGATAGCCAATGTCAACTTGTAAATTACCTCCTTTTAGGGCTGCTGATGCAAGTTCATCACATCTCTCATTTTCAATATGTCCCGCATGACCTTTAACCCAACTAAATGCAACTTTCTGATGTGTTGAAATAAGCGTCAAAAGTCTGTTCCACAAATCGTAGTTAATTGCCTTTTCAGTTCTTGTACGATACCAATTTTTCGATTTCCACCTTTCTGCCCAACCTTTTTCTATGCCATCAATTACATAACGAGAGTCGGTAAAGATATTAACTACCGACCTTGTTTTAAGTCGTTCAAGTCCATAAATAACACCCATTAATTCCATTCGATTATTCGTTGTCAATTCGTAACCTTGACTAAACTCTCGTTTGATGCCTTTATAAGACATGATTATTCCAAACCCACCTTTTCCTGGGTTAGGTTCAGCTCCACCGTCTGAATACAAGTTTACTTCTGGTATTTCAGTCCACTCCATGAATCAATGGTGAGTTTTTATATTGCTGCTAACGAGCAGAGCTTTGTGCAGGTTGGGTATTAGTATGCCGTCTGCCCATAACCGATGCTGATTGAAAATATATTGTTGAAGTTATGTGCAAAGGCTGATAGTTATTCTTCTGCCAGTATAGCAGCAAACCCCATGTTAGTGGCAGTAATTTTTGTCAACCCCGATAGGTGAACTTGGCAGTTTCCTACCAAGTCACCGACAGCACCTCACACCGCTATGTCAAACTAATAATTATTGAGCGGTTCGGGGAGTTGCTTCTTTAATGTCTCAAAGGATTGGGTTGTCTTTGAGCATAATTTTTTATTTTCATTGTATTGCCATCGCAAATTTCAAATAATTCATTTCGCCATTCTATGTTGTCAAAGTTTTTTAGGTTGTCAATTTGAACACCTTGAAAATATCTTTTGCCATTATGAATTATTCCATATGATTTTCCATTTCCAATTCTGTAAAGTCCAACTAATTGAGGTGCTCCACCACAATACTTGTCTTTTATGTCAGTCAAGGTGTCTGTAAAACAATGAAACAAGGCACGACTTGTTTTTTGATTTTCACTTTCCCAATATGATTTATACTTTTCTAAAAATTCTGGCGAACCCGAACCCACAACGAAAAGTTTGTCTGAATGAGTTTTAAAATCAATATTTTCTCCTGACCATTGATTTGTTTTCTTTGTCCACCTTATTTTGTTGCAATAAAAATTTGCATTAGTGTCTCTACTGCAATGAATTATTTGTAATGAGTCTGCTGTAATCCCATTTATTTCACTTGGATAGTTTTTAAATGATTGAATTAATTTAGTTATTACTGCTTGTGATTTTTCTTCACAAGTTGAGTTGTCAGCAAATAATAAACCTTCGTCTGCTAAGTCAATAATTTGATTTATAATAATAGTTGGAAACAAAACGTCTCCACAATATCCGAAAATGTCAGGCGAATTCTTGCAACCAAAAACCTTTTTACCATAGTCAAATTTTGCTCTGTCGCCCCAAGAGATTCGGCTATCACTAATAATATAAATTGATGAAGGTTTTCTGGAATCAACTCCAACCCAAGATGCTAATAATGTCATAGATTTTAGGGTTTCGCTATTATTGCCACCAACTCGCTGATAGACGCATGTTTTATCAAAAATCACAATCTATTAAACGAGTAATTTATTGTTCGCAAAAAAGTTATAAAATTATTTTTAATTAAATCAATATTACCGACAATACAAAATCCGCATAGCATTTTTTGTATTGTCGATAGTATTGATTTCACAAAGTTAACTGGTCTTTTTCACATTTTATCCAATGGACTAATTATTTTTTTGATACTTTGATTACTGACGTGCAAGTAATGCAGCGTTGTTTTTATGTCGGCATGACCCATCAGTTCTTGAATAAATTTTGTGTCCGTTCCGTACCCCATCAAGTGCGTTGCGAAACTGTGGTGCAAACTGTGAAAAGTAACATCTTGTGTCTCTCACCATTTTTGTCTTTAAATACTTCTGTTTAAATTACAAACAAATAACCAAACTTTAAAATACTGAGGGGGTGCATTTTTTAGCTATTTCCAACTAATTCAACTAAAACTGTCAGATAACCGAAAAATAAAACAGACCTGTTATGGGCGACAACAGCCTTGTTAAAAAAATAACAGACCTGTTATGGACGACAACAGCCTTGCAGAAAAATAAAACAGACTTGTTATTGGCGACAACAGCCTTGCAGGAAAATAAAACAGACTTTTAAAGGGTGACAACAAACTTGTAGCGGACTAAAACGGAACTATATACTTTATGATACTTCATGGTACATGTATCCATTGCCTCCATCTTCAGATGGAGGGCTATAATTAAAGCTGTTTGTGTTTATTTTTTTTCTCCATCTAAAGATGGAGGCAATGGATGCATGTGCGAGAAAAATAAAAAACCTATTCAATTTCCATCTACTATACCTAAACCTAAATAGGTTGTCGCTAATGCGACATTTCATGCGTCATTTAAGTACAGAATGTCGCGTTAGCGACAATATATTTATAACAAATCATAACAAGCTCGGTGCTTTTGTCACATAGTGACGACATATTAACCAGCAACTTGGAATCATAATTGAGCCAAGTTTTTTTTACAATAGTTCGTTAAAAACAGTGGGTACAATTTGTTATAAAGCGGTTTAATTTTTCCCTGTTTCTCAATCAATCATGCTGCAATACGCCCTAATTG
>JAYTUQ010000461.1:0-3634 GCA_043744455.1 Saprospiraceae bacterium
ATTTCTCAAAGCTCTGAACATATCTTACATGCCCGCATCTAAAAATACGCTGTCAGACCTTGAAGCGCAACTGACTCCTGAACAATTGACATGGTGGACTAACTTGAAAACAGCTATCAAAGAAGTTGAAAACGGTACTGCCGAAGGGATGGATTGGGAAGACTTTAAAAAAGAATTAGCTCATGAGGATTCGGTTGCACAAACAGTTTAGACAAGACTTCAAATCTCTTCGCAAGAAATATTCATCTTTAATTGCCGATGTAAATGCTCTTGCTAACGAATTAAAGACCAATCCGACGCTTGGTGAGCCTTTGGGTAAAAACAGGTATAAAATTCGGCTCAAAATTGCATCTAAAAAAACTGGAAAAAGCGGAGGCGGACGGGTCATTTCGCTTGCAGAATTACGCAATGATGACATTTGGCTACTTACGATATACGATAAATCTGATATTGCGAGTATCAACGATGCTTTTTTAGATGATTTAACAAAAAAATTGGAGGAATAAAAAGCACCGAATACCCCTCAGTATTCGGCGCTTTTTTTTACTTTTTATTAAACTCATTCATCGTAAAAGCCAAACCAATTGTCCCAAAAGCCTTGACCGTCTCCGCTGCATTTTGCAAGATAAAAGGCAATTCTTTATTTTCCTCTTTCGTCCATTTGCCTAACACATAGTCAACTTGTTGTCCTTGTTTGAAGGCTGAACCGATACCAACCCGCAACCTTGCGTAATTGTTCCCGCCCGTCAATTGGTCAATACTTTTCAAACCATTGTGCCCACCGTCGCTGCCCGAAGGACGCAGGCGTTGTTTGCCAAATGGCAAAGCCAAATCATCCAGTACGACTAAAAGGTTTTCCTTAGGAACATTGTGTTTTGTCAACCAAAAACGCACTGCTTTGCCACTCAAATTCATATACGTGGTCGGTTTTATCAAGACGAAAGTACGCCCCTTATGCTTCACTTCAGCCACAAAAGCTTGACTGTCGTGCTTGAAAGTGCCGCCAAGTTCCTTTGCTAAAAGGTCAACTACTTCGAAACCGATATTGTGCCGCGTGCCTCCATAGTCATTGCCGATATTGCCGAGACCAGCGATTAAATATTTCATCGTGTCGGGTTCAGTTTTAGGTGTCTCCATTGGGGACATTAAGTTTTTAAAAAAAGAAAATATAGAAGTCATTGTTTATTATTGTCATTAGTCATTTGTCTCGTCAATAAATGACATAATGACCAATGACATTATTGACCATTTATTATTTTGAGGCGCGAAATTACAGCTCTTTTCAAGAAAAAATACCCCCCTCAGTATTTAATGCTTTTTGTATAACACAAGATATCATAGCTAATAGTGGTTGAAAAAATATAATATATAAATCAATATGTTAAAATTTTATTGATTATGTGTAATCATTAGGTTAAGTAAATTAATTACATTAGCTTCGTTGCAAGAATTAAGCACAAATCATGTGATAAATACTTTTTAACCAAAATAAGAAAGCAAATCGCAAATCGCAAATCGCAAATCGCTACATTGTAGGGGAAATATTCAATTTGTGATTTATTAAAATGATATGGGACAGTCTCAATGTAGCTCATGCAGACGAATGCGTACGGCCTGATGTATGGGTATGCTTTATTTAAAAAGGTTTCAAACTACAGAAACCGCGAACAAACAAAAAAGACGACCACCGCAATTCTTGGCAGAGGCGGCAGCCGTCATTTATTAACCTAAGTTAAATCGTAAAAATAATGAAAAATTTTGAACGCCGACGAAAATAGGCAATTCTCTGCGCAGAATTGCCGACACACACCCATTCCGAAAGCCTTTTATTTCGATGCTTTTTCGTCGCTTTGTCCTGATGACTCGGGACGAACAGGGTTTGTATTTCTTTCACTTTTTAAAAATAATAACAAACAATGAAAAAGTTTCTTTTGACTTTGTGCGCAAGCACCCCCTCAGTAAAAGGCATTTACACAGCCCTTTTTATCTTGATTTTAACTACTTGCGTTTCGGCTCAAATTGAGTTGAAGGACAATGCAGCTGCCGTTCCTTTTTATAAATGGGAAATCGGCATCAATCTGAATATTCTTAGACTTAAAGACGACCCATATAGCATTGTTATAAAAAGGCATATATCTAAACACATTGCTTTAAGGCTTGGTTTCAGTCTGATTTATAACACAGTAGAGCAATTTCATTTGTATGATCATCCATATACAGATACTATCCATTTTGTGATTTATAATTATAGAAGTCGGATCAAGAAAATGGCTATCAACAGTTTTATTGGTGCTCAATATGGTATAAAGAAGAAGAACTGGTATTGGTATATGGCAACAGATGGTTTGTTTAAATATGGTCGAGAAAAGAATGAAGTATTTGATTTAAATATCGCCGTTGCAATCCCTGCCCCTTATCATTCCTTCGAAGCAGGCTCTTTGGGAGGTACAAAAATAATGGGGCTTGGCGTTCGGCAATCATTGGGTTTTCAATACTTTATTACAAAAAACTTTTCTTTTGGTGCAGAGGGTAGTTTTCTTTTTGAAGCAGATAGGCTTACTGCAAATGATATTTTTCAGTATATTATATCGGATGGTACTACGGCAACTACTTATACTCATAGTTTTGTTTATAGTATATATCCCACTCTCAAGTATTGGAATTATAATTTGAGATTAAGTCCTATTGCGCTTGTATCTTTTAATTATCACTTTTAAAAAAATTCAAAATGAAAAAAATAATTGCTTTTTTAATGTTCCTCAGTTGCTTTATTATGGCAAATTCTCAAAACCCTACTGCGGTAATTCAATGTTCTCCAGTAGCCTTTAATTGCGATAATGTCAATCCAGAGACCGAGGTGACCTATCACGCGGATATTTATAATAACCTTCTTGACGAAAATGTAGGTTGGGCAAGATACATAGAATGGAAGACAGAGGGAACTCTTATTGGTAATCCTACTGGGCAAGGGACAGTTGACTTTAAAGTTACATGGGCTAATACCAGTAATTCGTCTAATCCTAAAAAAGTAAAATTACTGGTTACATGGACCAAATTAAGCCCTTCTGGTTTTTTCGCACGAAGCGACGAAAAAACCAGTTATTGTTAGATATATTGCGCCGATTACATCTATGAATATTCCTGTTGGAACATATTTCCTCAACCGCAAGTACGGCAGCAACTTAAGATTACATCTATGAATATTCCTGTTGGAACGCCAACTAATCCAAGTAATGGTAGTACAGTAACAGTTCCTTGTTCAGTGTTTAATATTAGTGTACCAACTCCTGTTACAGACCCACTTGCTGCAGTCACTTATACTTGGAGCTTACCAAGTGGCTGGACGGGAAGTTCAACAACTAATACGATTACTGTCAATGCACAATCAGGTAATACTGGTACAATTTCTGTCCAAGCCCAAAGGGCACTTGGGACGCTTATACAATCATACAGTGTGAATATTGCGCGTCCACAAATCGGAACTCCCACACTTATAGGCGTACCAACTGCTTCAATATGCAGTGGTACATATTTTTATTGTAACTATCCAGCCGCCACAGGCATATTGACCATTGCCTTGACAGCATGGAAAACAGATTGCCCATTTTTGACAGCGGTATCAATAATGGAACGA
>JAYTUQ010000462.1:0-3613 GCA_043744455.1 Saprospiraceae bacterium
TCTCTAATCTATCTACTTTTAGATGAAGGAGATTTATCATTTGTTCATATAGCTCTTTTTCCATTTTACAAAATTACCGCTAAAATTGTCAAAGAGCCCAAAAAATAGGTGTAAATAGGCTGCAAATAGTTGAAAATCAAATTTTTATAGTATGAAATATTACATTTTTATAGCTTTCTCTTTCCTTAGTTTTTTTGCCTGTAAACAAGGTGAGACAGAAAAAAAAGATAATGGTTTACAAGAAGTTCGGTTAGACGAAAAAACCAGTAATGCAGATATTGTACGCTTGCCTGTGAGTGCGAACAAACCGACAGATACGGTGAATATTCCTAAAATTCAATTGGATGAATCCTTTTTCGATTTTGGTGAAATTACTGAGGGGGTACGTGTGAAACATAGTTTTACATTCAAAAATACAGGCAAATTAGCTTTGATTATTACGGATGTACAAACGACGTGTGGTTGTACAGTGCCCGATTGGAACAGAAATCCGATTCAACCGAATGCAACAGATGAAATTAAAGTGCAATTTAATTCAGAAGGTAAAGAAGGTCGCATGGATAAACCTATTACCATCATTGCCAATACTTATCCTGTGCGAACGGAATTTAAATTAGTCGGTTTTGTCAAAAAGAAAAAGGATTAGTGTGGTGACATGACTTTCACCAATGACACGAATTTTTCTAAATTTTTATCATAAATTACTACCAGTTAATAATCAATCAGTTATGTTAGAATCGTCGAAACTGCAAAGTCTCTTTCCAACTGTCAAAGATATTCCGCAGGAATATACATTTGACGAACCTATTCACCAACGTTCGTACTTGCTCGACGGTAAAATCATTGATTGGGAGGGTCCCGTTCAAGACGTTTATTCGCCCATAGTGATTCGTACTGAGGGGGGGGATTTTGAGCCAAAATTGCTCGGTTCTTATCCTCTTATTGGCGAAAAAGAAGCGGTTGAAGCACTAGACTCTGCTGTCAAAGCGTACAATAATGGACGTGGCGCATGGCCCACGATGTCCGTCGAAGAGCGTATCCATTGCGTTGAAAAGTTTACAAAAATGATGATTGGCTACCGCAGCCATGTCGTCAAATGTTTGATGTGGGAAATCGGCAAAAGCTTTGCGGATTCAGAAAAAGAATTTGACCGTACCGTCGAATATATTTACGCCACGATTGACGAGTTGAAAAAATTGGATCGTGACAGCAGCGGTTTCCGCATCGAACAAGGCGTTATTGGACAAATTCGCCGCTCACCGTTGGGCATTGTGTTGTGTATGGGACCTTTCAATTATCCATTGAATGAGACTTATACGATGCTTATTCCCGCGCTTATTATGGGTAATGTGGTGATGTTTAAACCGCCGCGTCAAGGGATTATGTTGCATAATATTTTTCAAGATGCTTATCAAAAATGTTTTCCTGCGGGTGCCATCAACTTCTTGTATGGTCGGGGCTCTGTCGTAGTACCGCCGATTATGACTTCCGGAAAAGTGGATGTTTTAACATTGATTGGTTCGTCAAAAATGGCGGATAGGTTGCAGAAATCTCATCCCAAAGTCAACCGTTTGCGCTCTGTTTTGGGTCTTGATGCTAAAAACGCAGCGATTATCTTAGAAAATGCGGATATTGATATGACTGTCAAAGAGGTGGTTTTGGGTTCTTTGTCTTTTAATGGTCAACGTTGTACAGCGATAAAAATCGTTTTTGTCCATAAAAGCATTGCAGATAGTTTTATTGAAAAACTCAATGTGGCTATTCAAAATCTTAAAATCGGTATGCCGTGGGATAAAGGGGTGAATATAACGCCCGTTGCTGAGCCTGAAAAACCGCAATATCTGCATACCGTCATACAAGATGCCGTTGCGAAAGGTGCAAAAGTCGTAAATACTGAGGGGGGTACTGGGAGTGCATCGTTTGTTTTTCCGACGGTGGTGTATCCTGTTTCGGAAGGTATGACGCTTTATACCGAAGAACAATTTGGTCCTGTTGTGCCTGTTGCCGTTTTTGATGATTTGGAACAACCCATTCAGTATTTAATCAATAGTGACCACGGGCAACAATGTTCCATATTTGGGGCGGATGCTGCACAAATTGCACAACTCATTGACCCGCTTGTCAATCAAGTCACGCGTGTAAATGTTAATGCGCAATGCCAACGCGGACCTGATACTTTTCCATTTTCTGGACGAAAAGATTCGGCGCAAGGGACACTGTCGATACTCGATGCCTTGCGTTCATTTTCGATTCGGTCGGTTGTAGCCACCAAAGATAATGAAGCGAATAAAGAACTGTTTAACGATATTATTAAAGACGATTTGTCAAATTTCCTTTCGACACGATTCATTTTTTAAAACGTTTAGCAATCTATCATATATATATAAAATCAATCAAATATCTAAGCCTTACGATTCTATCATCGTAAGGCTTTGTTTTTTAATTAATTATGCAAAGTAATTTATCTAAATTGTTGTTAAGATTTTTTGTACTACTTTTTTAATTTAACCAACCTGAATTGAAGTTTACTTATCCTTTCTACTCCCTTTTCTTTCAGTATTAGTGTATCCTTAAGTTTTATTTTTAGGTTCCAAATGTTTATTACAACATTGATAAGTTAAGTGTCTTATTAAAGTGAGCGTTATACATGCTAATACTGCTAATAAAAAAGTGAAGGAATACAATATGTAATCCCACACTTAAGACAAAACATGCTTTGTTTTGTCATGCCTTGCTTGATGGCGCAGTAGGTGTTCATGAGCATCAAAAAAGCGTATAGAAAAATATAAGTTTAATCTTAAAAAATTTTCAAAATACGCATGTGGTGTTATGTGCGCAAACTGCGTCATCACATTTAAGGCTTGAGAAACAGTGTGTAAGAAATAGTCTTCTTAAGTTAGGAATTTAAATTGCAATCCTTGAAAATAGCCCTATACAACAGACTCTATATGGTAGTGGGTGTATTTGTATATAATTGTATCTATGTTTTTACACTTGATTTATTATTATTTTGAGTACATAAAAACCCCTTAATACATTGCATTCATTACCTAAGTCTGTTAAAATCACTTTCGTCGTAGCGTACTTAAAAATCAAAATTATGGAAACACAAGGCAATTTAGTAGAAATATTGTTTGAAAAAATCGAAGCATATGGCAAAACAATAGTAGAATTGTTAAAACTCAAAATATTAGAAGCGGCGGGCAATCTTATAACCAAATTATTATCTCGATTAATTGTTTTCATAATGGTGGTGCTGTGTGTTACCTTTTTTAGCATAGGTATGGCCCTGTATGTAGGCGAATTGCTTGAAAAGCTTTATTACGGTTTCTTTATTGTTGGAGCATTTTATTTATTTGTAGGTACTATTTTGTATTTTTTTCTTCACAAATGGATTAAAGAACCTATTGATGATTTAATGATTGCGCCATTAGCAGCTAATACTGAGGGGGTATGAATTTATTAAAGACACCAACGGAAAATTTAAAAAAAACTATCATGCAAAAGACAAATTCAGTAACTATCCAGCCGCCACAGGCATATTGACCATTGCCTTGACAGCATGGAAAACAGATTGCCCATTTTTGACAGCGGTATCAATAATGGAACGAAT
>JAYTUQ010000463.1:0-3607 GCA_043744455.1 Saprospiraceae bacterium
TTCAACAATTTATTGACCAAAATATAATATCTAAGGACGATATTCGGAACGCACTTACAAATTTCGAAATAGGGTAAACGACTTATCCGAAGTTACCAGTTATTTCCATTATCCATTAAATAAACCGTTTTAAACCGATTTGAATCCCTAAGCGTACTATTGGTACGACTTTTTCGCCATTCAACGGAATAAGTAAACCCGTTGCGACAAAAGTATTCCAAACATAACGGTTAAGGAAATCCCCTTGCCAACCCATTTTAAGGTCTGTCAAGGCTTCGCCGAAAATATTGAGTTGCGATTTGCCGTTAGGAAAACCCCCATAGGTTCTACCTTGCCCCGCAACGATACCGATACCGCTGCCGATATAAAAACGGTGCAAAACGGAGGAGGGATAATAGCGAAAATCGGGATGTATGGCAAAACGGATTTGATAAGAGCTGCGAATATCGGGTGGTAAAGCGGCTTCAATCGGATTCAGCATCACATCAAAATTGCCTGTCCATGAAACATGTTTACTAACGGGCGATTCGCAATTGATAGAGATATTGCCACCCATAGCACTATTGCCCAAAAGTTGTTGTCCGCCCACACCGACTCTGAAAATCATCATCGGTTCGGGTGTAATTTTGATAATTTTTTGAGCAAATACTGAGGGGGGGTACAAAGAAGAAAAAAGCAACCAAAATACGGTTATAGATAAAGTTCGAGATGTAAAAGTGTTTTCAATCATGCTGTTTAAAGTTGTTTTCTTATTAATAGTTGATTTTTAGATACATAAAAATATAACGTCTGTTCACTCTGGTATGTGACGGATGAAAAGAAATTTAACAATGCGGACGCTTCGATTTTTATTACAAAAGGAATTTATACAGATTTTCCGTGACCCTGCCATCTTACGGATTGTTTTCATGATGCCCATCATGCAGCTTATTATTTTACCTTTTGCAGCGGATTATGAAGTTAAAAACATCAATTTAAGTGTTGTTGATAACGACCATTCGACATATTCACGTCGTTTGATTGATAAAATGACGGCTTCAGGTTATTTTCGGTTGACAGATTATTCTAATTCATATGACCAAGCCATTGAAACGATTGAGCATGAGATTTCAGATTTAGTCTTAGTCATTCCTAATAATTTTGAACGTGATTTGGTACGTGAAAATGGGGCAAAAGTTCAATTAGCCGTCAATGCCGTCAACGGTGTTAAAGGCGGTTTAGCGGGGGCTTATGCTGCGAATATTATCAGAGATGTCAACGCGGATATCCGTCTTGATTGGTTTCAACCCTCAAAAGTTAACCCCTCAGTATCGAACATTGAAATAACGACTGCTTTTTGGTACAATCCGCACATGGATTATAAATTATTCATGGTACCCGGCATACTTGTTATTTTAGTAACGATGGTGGGTGCTTTTTTATCGGCATTGAACATAGTTAGAGAAAAAGAAATAGGTACGATTGAGCAACTTAACGTCACACCCATAGCCAAATGGGAATTTGTTTTGGGCAAATTAATACCTTTTTGGGTATTAGGTCTTGTCGTTTTGTGCGTAGGTTTATTAATGGCAAGACTCATATTTGGCATAGTGCCTTTGGGTTCTATTTATTTAATATTCGCTTTTGCAGCTGTTTATTTATTAGCATTTTTAGGTTGGGGCTTACTGATTTCGACCTTTGTAGAGACGCAGCAGCAAGCGATGTTTATATCATTTTTCTTTATGATGATATTCATCATGCTGGGTGGGCTTTACACGAATATTGATTCGATGCCAAATTGGGCAAAAGTGGTGGCTCAGTTTAATCCTGCCTCTTATTTTATAGAGGTCATTCGGATGATTGTCTTGAAAGGGAGTGGATTCAGTGATATAAAAGAACATTTTATCAAAATGTTGGGTTTTGCAGTCTTTTTTAATGCCTATGCCGTTTGGAATTATCGAAAACGGAGTTAGTTTAGAGATGTTATTGTGCTTAGAGAAGGAAAATTATTTTTTGTTTTGGAAGATAACTCCCTGATTTTTACTTATTTTATTCCCCTGTTTTCAAAATAATTTTATATTTGTATAAACAGTTCAAATCTTTTCTTTCACAAACTAAAATCCATCTACCATGCGCGCTATTTCAATTAAAATGGGTCTTTTGATGTTGGCAGGATTTATTTCTTTTTTCTTGTTAATGTACTTCCTTGGATTAGGCAACCGTGTCGAACTGCGAGTTTTTAATGGCGTCATTCACTTTTATTTCTTAAATCGAGCTATCCGAGCCTATTATGCCCTTCACCCTGAAAAAATCAGTAACTATATGTCTGGTATAGCGCAAGGTATGTGGATAACGCTCGTGGGTGTCACGGGACTTATTTTGTTTATGACGATATTTCTTTCAATAGACTCTAACTTAATGAACACCATTCGTCAAGATTCACAATTAAGTACTTATCTCAATCCTTTTACTTCATGCCTATTTATATTTGCGGAAGGACTTGTCATTGGTCTTATAGGCTCATATATTCTGACCCGTATTATTATTAATAATTTATCGCCAGATAAGGGGTGATGTTTCTCATTTGTTCAAATAACACTGAGGGGGTGCATTTGCGCCCCTTTTTTTGTTATTTGCCGATATTTATAAGCTAAGAATTTATGCTTAGGTCAAACAACAAAAACAATAGGTATATTCGGGACTTATTATTCACTCTTTTTTCAAATTAAAATTTTAAATATTTATGAAAAAATTACACTTGAAAAGTGCCTTGGTGGGGCTTTCCTTTTTGCTCATGTCTGCTTCCATTTTTGCTCAACAATTTAAAGTATTGTTATTTACGAAAACGGATGGATTTCACCATGAATCTATCAACGAAGGTGTCACAGCTATCAAACAATTGGCAAATCGGCATACTTTTTCCGTTGATTGGCACGAGAATGCAGCTATTTTTACTGAAAAAGGGCTTGAAAAGTACAATGCTGTTATCTTTTTGAACACGACGGGTAATATTCTAAACGAAGAACAACAAGCTGCTTTTGAAAAGTTTATCCAATCGGGCAAAGGTTTTGTCGGCATTCACAGCTCCAGCGATACGGAATATGATTGGGCGTGGTACACCAAAATGGTGGGCATGATGTTTAAGATTCATCCGCTTCAACAAACGGCTTACCTAAAAGTGGAAGATAGTAATTTCCCTGGCATGGAGCGTTTTCCTAAAAAGCTGTTGTGGACAGATGAATGGTACGAATTCAGTACACCCGCTAAATCCACAGATTTGAAGTTTTTGGTTTCTGTGGATGAAAATTCTTATGACCCAAAAGCTAAATGGGGCACGAATGAAGGTAAAGGCATGGGTTTTCACCCCATATCATGGTATCATAAATATGATGGTGGTCGTGCTTTTTATACGGCTTTGGGGCATATTCCACTTGTTTACAGCGACCAAACCTTTTTAGACCATGTGTATGGTGGTATTTATTGGGCTGCAACAGGGAAGGGGTTATAATTTTGTCAAAATGCACCCCCTCAGTACTTCGACCAAAAAGTTTACTAAATTAATTTTCAAAGGTACAGAGTACCGTTACCGTTTATAGAAAAATAGAATTAAGCGTGTTCAAAGGTGCGT
>JAYTUQ010000464.1:0-14118 GCA_043744455.1 Saprospiraceae bacterium
ATTGAATATTCGCTTTTCTCATAGGGCTTGTTTTTGCTTGATTAATTAATAAATTTCATTGCAAAAGCAAATATGAGAAATATATGTATTTTTTCAAAACTTTTATGTAAAAATACCTAAAAAAAGGTATGGCTCAAAAACAAAAAATGCTGCAAATCAATGACTTGCAGCATTTTTGTAGGTACAAATTTTTATCAGTTGCCCGTATTCTCTGTTAATTCCTCTACAAGGCGGCTGATGTGATTGATACGCTCTGTATCAACACGGTAATAAATAAACTTACCGTTACGCTCCGTTGCAACCACGCCTGCTCTACGTAAGATAGCCAAATGTTGTGATGCTACAGACTGCTCAAGACGCAACTTGATATATAAATCAGTCACTGTCATCTTCTCATTCTCCTCTAAGAGTTCGATAATTTGCTGACGGAGCTTGTGGTTCACAGCACGTAAGACCAATACGGCTTTGCGGAGTTCTGCGTAGTCGAGTTCGATGTCCTTTTTTCCCTTTTTAAGGACGATAGTCTCGTTCTTCTGTTTTCTCATTTTACGTTCATTAAATAAATTGATGATAAAATAAATTTAATATGTCTTGTTAATAGTACATTTTTTTTCATAAATTAGATTTTTAATATAAAAAAATTGTGCCAACTTTTTACCACATTAAATTCTGTTTGTTACGATAATCAAAGGCTAATATAGTTACTTTATTTCTAAATAATACAAATTTTTAAATCATTTTTTTATTGAATACGCTAAATATCATTCAATTACAGTATTTAATTATCTATTCTACAATATTGATGCCAAAATCATGTAATAAAAATCTATTTGATTCTTTTTTTTATTAAAGTAAATAAAATGTGTTTTGTGTGAATCTTTCAATTTCATTCAATTATATATAATTAAATACAATAAATTAGATTTTTTATGTAAATGCAATGCAATCAAATTTTCTTTAATAAATAACAAATACTTTATAAGCGTCCTTTAGGCGTTGTAATGTTTGGTGCTTTTAAATACTGAGGGGTATGGTATGCTATATCTACAAAATCTTTATTTATTTTTTTTTCATAACTTAATAATATTAAATATCGTGCCGAACATACGATAGGTAAAAATAAAGTATTTTTATTTTGAATAACTTCTTGACACTTAGGTGCGCCATTGCCGCAAAAAATGATTTTTTGATTTTTTTCAAAATAGTTTAAATACGAGTTCTGATCAATAATTTTTGGACACATCGGCTCAACAATTTCTAAACAACCTTTTTCCTTCGAAAATTTATACAAAGTTGTATAAACTTCCATACGTCTTGCATCTATCATCGGACTGTACAAGGCATTGTCATCTTTCACTTCGTTATATGCCGCCCATGCCAATGATTCAAGCGTATCCACTGCTATTAAGGGCAAATCGGTGGCGTAACAAATCCCTTTAGCTGTAGAAGTACCAATGCGCAGACTTGTGTACGAACCGGGACCATTGCTAATAGCAATAGCATTTAAGTTATTTATTTTGAGACCACTGACATCTAAACATTCATTTATCAGCAAAGTCATTTTCTCAGCGTGGTTATTGCCCACTATTTCACGTAGGACTAAAATGTCTTTATCGCGACTAATGGCGATGGAACATATATCCGTAGCAGATTCAATATTTAAAATCAAGTTCATTTTTTATCCCTTCAGTATTTTCATAAAAAAATCGGCTCAAAGTTACCTCTGAGCCGATTCGTATTGCCAATAAAGCAGATTTATTTTTTCAAAAAAGTTTTATAACGTGTCATGTCCCCGAACAATTTCAAGGATTCTTGGATTTCAATGTCGTTGCGTAAACCAATTTTAATTAAGCCGTTCTCATAATAATAGCGTGAAACGATTTCTTTCTCTATTTCATCAATGATTTCAGCCTTATGCTTTAGTATATCATTCTTTTTATCGGCTGTAATTTTTGACTCTATGGCATGCAATTCACCATCAATAGTGGCATATTTTTCTTTTTTCGATTCTTCTTTCAGCTTTTTCAGCAGTTTCTCACTTTCTGAATCGTATTGAAAATTGCGTTTATTCAAATAAGAAGAAAAATCATCAAAGTCCGTAAACCTAAACTTTTCAGGCTCGGCAATAGTCGGATTTTTTAAGGCGTAGAGGGTTACGTAATCAAATATTAAAAATTTCTCTTTTAAGGTTTTCATTAAACCCAAATCATCAGATTTATCCAAAACTAAGTCTGGTTTCACACCGCCACCATCTAAAACCTCTCGTCCGTCCCTTGTCTTGAACTTCGCTCTTGCTGAGTCGGGCAATTCCACAGGCGTACCTTTATCGTATTTCACAGCTTGAATACAGCGACCGCTTGGAATATAATATTTCGCTGTTGTCAATTTTAATTTAGAATTATAGCCAATATCGCGCACGTTTTGCACCAAACCTTTGCCATAGCTGCGTTGCCCGACGATGACAGCGCGGTCATAATCTTGCAACGTACCCGAAACGATTTCAGAAGCCGAAGCCGTGCCTTTATCCACCAAAACGACGATAGGCATTTGCTCATCTACTGAGGGGTTCAGTGTTTTGAAACTTCTATCCCAATCCACAACTTTACCTCTTGTCGTCACCACAACTTCACCTTTCGGAATCCAAATATTGCAAATATTAACCGCCTCATTCAACAAACCGCCGCCATTGCCGCGCAAGTCGAATATCAAACCTTTCATATTTGGATTCTTTTCTTTTAATTCTCTAAATGCTTTTTCGACGTTTTCCCCTGCGTCACGTGTAAAAGTTGTCAGAATGATGTAACCGACTTTATCATTGAGCATGCCATAATAAGGCACATTTTTTTCTGAAACCTCATCGCGTATCACCTTGATTTTCAGTGTTTTATCAGAGCCATCTAATTGCGGTCGTGCAATTGTTAAATCGACATCCGTACCCGGGGCACCTTTTAAAACATCGCCCACTTCTTCAATAGATTTATCCTTAGCTGATTTACCATCTACAGCGACGATTTTATCACCTGCTTTCAAGCCTGCTTTTTGGGAAGGCGAAGCGTCAAAAATATCGGTGACAAACACAAATTCGCCTGTTTTGTCAAACGAGGCACCCACACCATTGTACTTCCCTTCAGTTATATAGCGGTATCCTTCAATATCAGATTCAGAAATATAGTTGGTGTAAGGGTCAAGGGAATTCAACATCGCTTCAACACCCGTCCGCATCAATTTCGACGGGTCGAGGTCATCTACATAATACGTGTTGAGCTCTTTGTACAAATTGGTGAAAATTTCAATATTTTTTGAAATTTCAAAATATTTGCCATGATCCGTCCGCTTCGTTGTCGCCACCAATGTCAATGCCAAAACGCCTATGACAAGTCCAGAGGCTTTGGGATATGTTTTAAAAAAGTTTATTAGTTTCATTTTTTTTGTGATTTGTGTTTTTATAAAAACGTTGAACATTAAAAACGGGTTATTTGCAAAAATGATACCCCCCTCAGTATTTCTCATTAAAAAATGTTTGAAACACTAGATTATTCCCAACAACTCTTCAATAAATTGTTCTATCGTAATAACATCAATTTTTGGGAAATCAATTGTCTTCAAAGTATTGAATGCTTTATCATTTGAAACCACAAAACGAACACGTGCTGCAATGGCGCAATCAACAAATTTATTGTCATCATCATCTTTTGGAACTACGCATTTTTTCGTTTTTCCAACCTTCGATAGTTGCATCAGACCAACCTCGTTCATCCCAAAGTTGCGACATTTCATCCGTTACTTTTTGAGCAAAATATTGCGCTAACATCCGCCGAATGTCTAATAGCTGTTCGTCGGGCAATTCATATCTAAATAACTTGATTAATTCAAGTTGTAGATTGCTTAATGGTGCTTGGGCTGTTGTCATTTTTAGATTCTGTTTTGAACAAAAATAGTCTTTTTACAAAAAAAGACACTTAATTTTTACCATTGTTGCGTCTGATGCGGATACCGAACAACGTATTGTTCTTTAATCATACGTCCCAAACGCTCGCGTAGTTCCTCTATATTTTCTTTTGATTCGGCTGACATAATGACACATTCACCATATTTATTGGTCAAATTTTCCAATAAATCGGCTTCGATACTGGCTTTTGTTTCGTCATCAACAAGCGCATCAAAATAACGTTCTCGATATAAATCCATTTTATTGAACACCATCAAAGTCGGTTTGTCAGCCACACCGAGGTCTTTGAGCGTGTTCTGTACTGTCGCAATTTGGTCTTCGTATTGCGGATGTGCAATATCCACAACGTGTACAATAATGTCTGATTCCCGTGTTTCGTCCAAAGTAGATTTGAAACTTTCGACCAAATGATGCGGCAATTTGCGGATAAAACCTACAGTATCGCTCAACAAAAACGGCATCGCATTAAAGACAACCTTGCGAACAGTCGTATCTAAGGTTGCAAACAGTTTATTTTCAGCAAAAACATCGGCTTTTGCCAGGGCGTTCATCAAAGTTGATTTACCCACATTCGTATAACCGACCATTGCCACCCGAATCATTGCTCCGCGTTGTTTGCGTTGCGTTTGCGATTGACGGTCAATTGTTTTAAGCTCCTCTTTCAGCAAACCAATTTGGTAACGGACAATACGGCGGTCGGTCTCAATCTCTTTTTCACCGGGTCCCCGCATACCGATACCACCTTGCTGCCGTTCCAAATGCGTCCACATACCCCTCAGTCGCGGCAACAAATATTGGAGCTGCGCCAGTTCGACTTGCGTGCGCGCCTGTGCTGTTTGAGCACGTTGTGCAAAAATATCGAGAATCAATGACGACCGGTCTAATACCTTTATTTTCAATGCTTCTTCAATGTTAGCGTACTGTTTTGGCGACACATCGTCTTCCAAAATTGCCATTGTGACGTCAGGATGAGATTGCACATAATTGGCAATTTCTTCCAATTTTCCTTTTCCAACAAAGAGACGTGTATCAGGATGCGGCAACCGTTGTGTAAAGCGTTTTATCGTTTTAGCACCTGCCGTCAAAGCCAGAAATTCGAGCTCATCGAAATATTCGAGCACTTGCTCTTCCGTTTGGTTTGGCAAAATGAGTCCTATGATAATAGCTTGTTCTTCTATTTTCACAAGCCCCTTGCCACGTTCATCTGTCCCTACTTTAAAATTTAAACTTTTATCGTTTGCCAAAATATTTTTTATTTTTAATGAATTTTTATGAAAATTTGAGAAAAAATATACCCCCTCAGTATTTTAATGTAGGACGGAACTTATTCCATATCAATGATTTATGCGAAATAAATTTCGCATTACCTGCGCTTCGGTACAGGGTCGCAATGTTCATGCGTTGACCACGGGTGACACCTAAAAATGCGCTTCAGTCCCATCCAGCTACCCCTCAGTATGCCCCATTCCATAACCGCATCAATCATATATTGAGAGCAAGTCGGTGAATAACGGCATTTGCTCGGACCCAATAACGGTGAAATCAAGAAACGATAAATGTGTATCGGTATGAGAAATATTTGTTTTATTAACGGGTTCATTTTCAATTGATTAAAATGTCACAGAGTCAAATGTTTTATTTTTTGACAACAAAAAATATCCTTGTTTTTTGGAAGGAATATTGACTTGCACGATGTTCTTTTGGTCTGAAAACACCTCAGTTAAAACTCGATTGTCAACGGAAATGTTCCTCACTTCTCGAATATTTTTTATTTCTAAATACACCCATAAGGCTTGCTTGTCCTGTGTCGCCTCTTTTCCCACCCATTCGCAATTAACTTTTTTACCATTAAGTTGAATTGAAAAATTATTTTGTAAATAATTGTAAATCAAATTATTAGCCTCTTGTTTTTCTCTTTCTGTGCCAATAAACAATTTAGAAGCACCTTGGTTATCAAGGGCTGATTCTAAATCATCTATAAAAATGTGCATCGTTATTTGCACCGATTTTTCAGCAGGTTTAAAAACCATATCAGTTTTAGAAATGTGAAAAGCATGTAAATTTATGAATGTATTAAAATCATAATTTGCTAATAATATCAAACTGAATAAATAGATTTTCATGTAACGTTTTTTTATAAAACCTAATAAATCAATGCCTTATACTGAGGGGGTCATAAAAGCAACGTGATAGCAATGCCAAAAGCTGCACCACTGATAAATTGCGTCCAAGACTGTTGCGAAATTTTTAAAATATTGAATGCAAAAAAAGATACGCACAAGATGACCGCAACGATACTTAATTGACCCGCTTCGATACCTATATTAAACGCAAAAAGTGGTGCAAGAATATCACTTTCTGTACCTAATAATTCTCTAAAATAATTTGAAAAACCCAAACCATGAATTAAACCGAAAAAAAGTGCAAACAAATAATTGATATTCAACGATTTAGAGAAAGTCGGTTCTGCCATATCAGACGTTTTATTTTTCCAAACATTGTAAACAGCTGTGGCTAATATCGTCAAGGGTATCAATTTTTCGACGATACTATACTGAGGGGTCACTATTTGCAATGCGGCAAGTGCCAAAGTGATGCTGTGACCCACAGTAAATGCTGTGACCAAAACCGCTACTTTACGCCATTCGGAAAGCCGATAAATGGCACATAGAGCGATGATAAAAACGATGTGATCGTAGCCTTTTGGGTCAGTAATATGGTCAAGCCCGAGCGTAAAGTATGTCGAAAATTGCGATTGCATAGGTTGGTTTTTTGAGGGCAAATTTACAAATATGTCGCAATTCTTTTGGTTTTATAAGTATTCTTTGAATTCAATGGTCAAAACTCACGACGCGACTAATTTTCCAAACGCCGTCCTTTTTCTGCCAAATCATTAAGAACTTAAATGAGCTATTTGATTGTACAATTCTTGATGCTCTAATGCATTGTTTTTGCTTTGTGCATTGATGTTATTGCTTATCGTTAAAAAACATAAAAAGGCTATAATTTTAATAAAAAACAAGTTATTTACCATGATTTTTAATTGTTTTAACTTTTAATGAAATAATTAGACTGTGACAAAAAAAATACTGAGGGGGTGTAAATTGTCCCTCAGTATTCATATAAAATGAGTATAAAAAAACTTAATTGTTAAATATCACATATAGATTAGTTTGCCGACAAAGAAGATATAAAATGCACAAATCAAAATTTCGCCTAAAATAACAGCCGTAATAAATTTTATAAAGTTCATTTTTACTGCCCCAGCTGCATAACATACAATATCCGTAGGTACAATTGGAAAAAGTGCCCATAAAAAGATGGCCAGAACACCTTTTGGTTTGTTCAATCTTTGTTTAATTTTATCTAAAGGATATAATCTTTCTATTCTACTGCCCCAATTTAAATAGTCGGCAAAGTAATAAATCATTGTTGCTGTCAGACCAATACTCAATATAGATATAAATAAAGCCAATAATGGTTGTTCGGGCAAAATAATAGCACCTGCGAGTACAAAAGGTGTACTTGGTATCAATGTGAATCCGCGAATGATTGAAACAATTAAATAAACCGTAATGATTTGTGTATTAAACTGTTGTAGAAAAATAGTGATTTCATCGGTTGTAAATTTGTTCGGATGCATGAAATAATAACCCAAGCAAAAGACGATTAACCCTAACCACAGGAAGGTGATTATTTTTTTTAAAAAACTATTCTTAGCGTTCATATTTACCTAACTAAGTAATGATAATATTTGAATGATGAATATGTACTAATTTTAAAACCAATACAATACCCTATTGTCTTCACATATCGGAATGAATGGTTGAACGAATATCTATACGGAAAAACATTAAAAAAAGTACAGAAATTCCTAAAAATTTCATTTAAAAAATAGCTTTCCAACGAAAAATCATCTCATTGTACGCTTTTTTGTGAAGCAGAAAAGAGGTAGTGAGATGATTTTTCGTTTTAAAACAGTTTCTTCCCAAAAGATTGGTATCACCTATTTATCAGACTTCATTCAAATAGTCATCATTATTTTAACCGTTTTTCTGAATCCGGTTTTTCTCATCGTCGGCTCCTCCCTCACGACGGCGTGCTTGTTGTACTTTTTGATTGCCAAAACGGTAGCTGGCAGTGAAACGGACTTGACGAGAATCACCATAACCAAGGATTTTGATATCTAAATTTTCAAATTTCTGATGACCCCGGAATTTTTGCGAATAAAAAATATCCTGGGCGTTGAGGCGCAAAGTCAAGCGGTGGTCAAACATTTGCTTCGAAATACCTAAGTTGACACCATAAAACGGCTCACTCAAAATCAAACCTTGTTGAATTTGTGAAATATACATGCCACTGATTTCTGCGGACATATCTTTAGGTAATGTAAAACGGCTTTGCACATTGGCACTGAACTGTGGAATCTTTACGTCGAGCGCAGAATTGAGATATGTACCCATAAAATGATTGACATTATAGCCTGTATTGATGTTCAAAAACCACCATTTTTTTATAGGTATAGGCATATTGACGGACATGCCATAATTCTCTCTTGTTGCTAAATTTTCACGTGTGATGAATGTTTGTTTCGCGTCATCATCTTGTTTTAACACTTCTGTCATCACATCTTTCGTTTTTCCATAATTGACACTGATGGACATAGCTCCCATAAACGAATATGTCAAATCCATATTATTGGTGTACTGAGGGGTCAAATTTGGATTGCCCAATTGAAAAGTATATTGGTCGAGGAAATGACGGAACGGATTCAAACTTTCATAATTCGGTCTATCAATGCGACGGCTGAAACCCAAACGAAGGGTATTTTTATCTTTCTTTCCCCATTTCTTTTGGACAAAAGCTGTCGGAAAAAGGTCTGTATAATGCCTTGTAAACGTTGTATCAAGCGTATTTTGACGACCTGTTATATTTGTATTTTCAAGACGCAAACCAATTTGATAACTCAAACCTTTTGGCAATTCATGTTGCCAATTACCATATGCAGCATTGATATTTTCTTTATATAGAAAATCGTTGGTGATGTTTTTGTCTGATACTTTTACGTTATCAATGATGTTGTAAAATTTGATATCATTGCTGTTTTGTACAAAACTTGTCTTAGCACCAAAATCAAATTTCGCTTTTTTACTGAGGGGTTGTGAATAGTCAAATTTTGCAGAAGCGATGTCAAATTTTGCATCCGTCAAATTTTGCTGATTTTTTACAGCAGTTGTAGAGCTTAAAGACGTGACTCGGAAGGCTTCATCATCTCCATTTTTATATTTTGAGTAGTCCAAATCAACAGTCAACTCGCGTCCTGTTGAGTCAAAAGTATGTTTCAAATTGGCATTGCCCGAAAACTCTTGCCAATAATCATTAGGTGTTGAAATGGTCAAAAGTTTTGAATTCACCGTTCCGTCAGGTCTATAAATGGTTGTCGTGTTTTCCATACCACGCGGTTGATGGGTGTTGATGCCACCAAGTCCACCATTAAACAATATACCAACGGTAGTTTTTTGACTTAAATTGTAATCTATACCGCCACGCCAAGTATTAGAATGACGCGGTCTGCGCCCATAAGCCGTTTGAACAAATGAATCCGTTACGGCACCTTTACCGTTGTTTGCCCTAAAAATACGGTCAATATTATTGTTGTTAAACCCCATATTGTTGTTGTAATTGTACGAACCAAACACATTCCATGCGCCATTTCGGTAATTTAAGCTCAAACTGTTAAACGATTTGTAGTAAACACCTTGACCATAAGTGCTTGATATCTGACCATTTGTACCATATAATTGGTTCTTTTTCATCACAATATTGATAATGCCTGCATTTCCTTCCGCATCGTATTTAGACGATGGATTGGTGATGATTTCGATTTTGAGAATTTGGTTGGCGTTGATATTGCGGAGCATATTGGTCAATTGCTCTTGCGACACCTGCGAAGGTTTTCCATCAACCATAATCCGCACGCCTTCTTTGCCGCGCAATTGAATTTTTCCATCGTTGTCAACCACCACGCCTGGCGATTTTTCCAAGATTTCTAAAGCCGTAGAACCCGCCGAAACGATGCTGTTTTCAACATTCACGACGGTTTTGTCTATCTGTTGCTCGATAAAAGGTTTTTGAGCCGTAATCGTCACAGTTTTAAGGTTGACATTGTCTTCTACTAATTTTAAATCATTGACAGTCAATAAATTGCCTGAAATACTGAGGGGGGTACTTATGGCTTTTTTTAAGCCAATCTGTTGCGCTGAAACGAAATATTGACCGTTTTTCACTAAGGCAAATTCGTACCTGCCTGTGGCGTCGGTCATTTCGCCTTTGACGAGCGACGAATCTTTGGTTTGGTGTAATGTAACGGTGACAAATTCCATCGGTTTACCGTCGTTAGCAACGATACGACCGTTGATTTTTCCTGTTTGTGCAAAATTTAAAGTGGCAAAAGTGAGAGCAAAAGAGAGTGCAAATAGCTTTTTCATGACAAAAGTTGTTGATTTCGTGGTGAAAGAAATTAGAATAAAAGTTAAACAATCGGGTGATTTAATAAAAAGTAATTGGCATAAAGTTGTTAATAATTGAAAAGCATAAAGTTGAATGTCAGACTTTAGATAAGACAAACGTGTTACATTTACCCCTATCTGACATAGACAAAAAGCATTAAATACGTGATAAATAGCCTTGTTTTTTAGATAAATGTCCTCCTTTTAACCTCCTAAAAGGTAGTTTACAATTTGAAGGATGATGATGATTGGGTTGTTCAATTCGTCGCTTTTCATGATTCGTACATTTTACATGTTTAAATAAAGATTGATTTCCTTGTTAAATACAATGCAAAGATATAGCTATACAAAGGTATTATGCAAGACATAGTACCTTTTATTCGATGAAAATCTTTTTAAAGAGTATGAAAGGCGATAAAAATCGGATAAAAATTAAGTGCCTTCTGACGAGATGACTCTTGGAAACTGTTTAATTGTAATTTTAGCGATTCGGTATTTTTCGAGTATTTAAGTCGATAAGTTGAAGTTAGCCGTCAAAAAGCTGAAGGATTATTAAAATAATGCACAAAAAATAATTTTTGTTTCGCATGTTTAATAAATTTTAGGTGTCAAAAATGAAAGGCAGATGATTACGAAAATCACCTGCCTTTATTTTTGCCTCAGTTAGGTCATTCGCATAGAATAAAATATTTGTATCAATAAAAACTCTTGAATTAGAAACGCTCATTATAAATGTCTTCTCGATTAATAATAATGTTGTTTACAGGAATAGCGATGCGTTCCATGTCGAAAAGTAATTTCTTAGGTTTAGTTTTTTCAACCTTTTGAAATGTTATTTTCTGTTTACTCACTAAAAAATCAATAAAAAGCTGAATGTTTTCAATGTCTTTTTGACTTAATAATTCTACGTGTTGTAACTGCACAACATTTGCATTATTTTCCATTTTTTTAAAATTTTAAACAAAATAAGGACATTTTAGTATAAAATACAAAAGTTAATCGACAAATGTCACATATAGTATCAACAGCCTTTCATTAATCCTTGTTTTAGAAACGACGCCTGATTATGCTACGGCACATCCGTCGTCACTTTTTCTCTAAATGTCGGCACATGTCTTTTTAAACCTTAAAAAAAACGCAACTTAGCTGCTTATTGATACGTGTATCATCTAAACCATTAATAATCATGGCATTAAAATACTTAACAATCAATCTATTATGACAAAAAGAATACTTTTTTTACTCGCGTGCATACCCCTCAGTATCTCAACTGTTTTTGGACAAGATTTTTATGATATTACTAAAATTCAAGAGATAAAAATCTATTTCACGCAATCCAATTGGAACAGTTTGCTTGTAACAGCCGCTGCATCTACAGTTGAACCCTATATCGTTTGCCAAAAGGTGGTTATCAACGGCACAACTTTCGATTCGGTGGGTGTCAAATACAAAGGCAATTCAAGTTTCAACCCGACCCGAGTGAAAAATCCGTGGCATATCGAGTTGGACAATGTGAAATCGCATAATTATCAAGGTTACAAAGACATCAAATTGTCCAATATCTTTTCTGACCCTTCGTGTGTGCGTGAGGCATTGAGTTATGAATTGATGCAGCCTTACACCAATTTGCCCCGCGCGAACTACGCCAAAGTATGGGTCAATGACGTATTAATCGGGCTTTACACCAATACAGAAGCGATTACTAAGACTTTTTGTAAAAATCATTTTCCTTCTTCTGGCGGCAATATTTTTGTAAAAGGCACACCGCCTTCGCTCATGGGCGGTAGCGGAGGGGCTTCGTCTTTGGCTTATTTGGGTATAGATTCGAGTTTGTACTACAAATCTTATGAAGTTTATTCCGATTATGGTTGGAAACAATTGATTCATTTATGTGATACTTTGAACAACAAAACAACTGAAGTAGAAAAAATTTTGGATGTGGATCACACCCTTTGGATGTTGGCGTTCAACATACTTTTTGTCAATCTGGACAGTTATACGGGCGCATTTACCCAAAACTATTATCTCTGGCGTGACGACAACAACCGCTATAGCCCAATTATTTGGGATTTGAATATGGCTTTCGGTGGTTTTCCCGGTGGTACGGGTGCGGGTGGTGGTTCCGATAGTTTGAGTTTGGCTAAGCTTTCGCCCTTCTTGCATGAAACCAATGTGGCTAAACCATTGATTTCTAAGATTTTAACAAACGACCGCTTCCGTAAAATGTATATTGCCCACATGAGAACGATGAATAATGAAGCGTTCAAATCAGGCAAATACCGCACACGTGGCGAAGCGATACGCACCATTATTGATGCTGCCGTTCAAGGCGACCCCAATAATTTGAGTACTTATGCTTTGTTTAAAACCAATTTTTACTATGGCGCAACAGGTGGCGGACCGGGACCCGGAGGTGGCGGCGGTGCGCCTGGCATTGTCAGTCTTGTGGAAAATAAAATTAAATACCTCGACACATTGGCAGTTATGAAAGCCGTACCGCCAACGATTTCTAATATTACGACAACGCCAAACGTACGCCTCAATGACTCTGTTTGGGTGACAGCGAGAGTCACAGGACACGTCGCAAATGGCGTTTTGATAGGTTATCGCTTAAAAAACAGCGATTTTTTCAAGCGTATTGTGATGTACGACGATGGTTTGCACAAAGACGGTGCCGCCAATGATGGCGTTTTTGGCATCGGTTTCAAACTCGTCAACTCATCCATCGAGTATTATATTTGGGCTGAAAATGCCAATGCAGGTATTTTTTCACCAGAAAGGGCAGAGCATGAATATTACAGCATCAACGCCACGCGCGTGGCAAGCGATATTGTCATCAATGAATTTATGGCGTCCAATATCTCAACTGTTAAAGACGAATTTAACCAATACGACGATTGGGTTGAACTCTATAATAAAGGCACACAAGCCATCAATATCGGTGGTTATTACGTCACAGACAGCCCTTCAAACTTGACAAAATGGACTTTTCCTGCCAATACAACCATTCCCGCAGGTGGCTATTTGATTGTTTGGGCAGATGAGGACAGCAGTCAAAATTCAGCAAGTAAGTTCCACGCCAATTTTAAATTGTCAAAAAGTGGCGAATATTTAGCCATTTTGAACACAATAGGTCAATTATTGGACAGTTTGACGTTTGGCGCACAAATTGACGATAGAAGCTATGCGCGGATTCCAAACGGCACAGGCAATTTTGTCATTAAAGGTTCTACCTTTGGTAAAAATAATGAATCTGCAAACGCCACAAATGACTTTGAAAATTTCGGAAAAATCACTGTAGCCCCGAACCCAACCACAGGCGAATTAACGATAGTGACTGAGGGCGACCCCCTCAGTAATTTAGCCGTTTTTAACAGTTTGGGTCAGTTAATAAAAGCCGTAAAAGGCATTGATAATCAACAATATACTTTAGATTTGTTTGACTTATCCAGTGGATTTTATTTCATTAAAATTGGAAAAAATACTGTTAAAAAAATAGCCCTTCAACGATAATTAAGACCATTGATTGGGTTGATAGGACTAGGGTTTTCTTATAAAAAAGTTGGCTCTTTGACAATTTTAGCGGTAATTTTGTAAAATGGAAAAAGAGCTATATGAACAAATGATAAATCTCCTTCATCTAAAAGTAGATAGATTAGA
>JAYTUQ010000465.1:0-14062 GCA_043744455.1 Saprospiraceae bacterium
AAATTGGGCGCAATACCTTTTGGTGATGCAATACCTGTCAGAAATGACTGATAATCAAACACTTGTCTTGTATTCAGGTCATCCATTGGGTTTGTTTCCGAGCCATAAAGATGCACCACGCGTGGTCGTCACAAATGGCATGATGGTTCCCAATTATTCAAAAAAAGAAGATTGGAATAAATACAATGCCCTCGGCGTAACACAATATGGGCAAATGACGGCGGGCTCGTTTATGTACATCGGACCACAAGGCATCGTGCATGGCACGACTTTGACATTACTCAATGCAGGACGATTACGAGGCTACGCCGATTTAAAAGGTAAACTTTTTGTTACTTCGGGTTTGGGTGGTATGTCGGGCGCACAGGCTTTGGCGGCGGTCATTGTTGGGTGCATTGGTATTTTAGCAGAAGTAGATTATGACGCTATTCAGCAACGCATCAATGATGGTTATATTCAAAAAAAATTGATATTCAACGATTTAGACCAATTATTAGAAAGAATAGCTTTTTATAAAAAAGAAAAAACAGGCGTTGCGCTTGTCTATCATGGCAACATTGTGGACTTGTGGGAACGCTTCGTTACTGAGGGGGTTAATATTGAAATTGGCAGCGACCAAACTTCCTTGCATAATATTGACGATTGCGGTTATACGCCCGTTGGTTATAGTTTTGATGAAGCCAAAGATTTATTGGTCAATGACAAAGCCACATTTATGGACGAAGTGCGCAAAACATTGCGTCGTCATGTGGCGGCTGTCAATCATTTGGCGGCACGTGGTATGTACTTTTTTGATTATGGCAATGCCTTTTTGAAACAAGCGGGCGATGCTGATGCCGATGTTTTTGAGAACAAAGAAGAGGGTATTTACAAATATCCGAGCTACGTGCAAGACATTATGGGACCCATGTGTTTCGATTATGGCTTCGGTCCGTTCCGTTGGGTATGTACCTCTGGCGACAAAGCCGATTTGGACAAAACAGACAAAATAGCTGCCGATATACTGAGGGGTCTGCTTGAAGATGCCACAGACGATATTCGCAATCAATTGGCAGACAATCTTTTATGGATTGAAACGGCAGATAAAAACATTCCCATCGTCGGTTCAAAATCGCGCATTTTGTATGCCGATGCCGCAGGTCGGATATGTATTGCACAAGCCTTCAACGATGCCGTTGCCACAGGAGATATCAGTGCACCGATTGTTTTGGGGCGCGACCATCACGACGTTTCAGGTACGGATTCACCCTTTCGGGAAACGTCGAATATCTATGATGGTTCGCGTTTTACGGCAGATATGGCGGTGCATAATTTTGTCGGCGATGCGTTTCGGGGTGCCACATGGGTTTCGTTGCACAACGGCGGCGGTGTAGGTTGGGGCGAAGTCATCAATGGTGGTTTCGGAATGGTACTCGATGGCTCTGCCGATGCGGAAAGGCGTTTGCGTCAAATGCTGTTTTGGGATGTCAATAACGGCATTGCAAGGCGTTCATGGGCACGCAATACGGGTTCGATTGCCGCAATAGAAAGGGCTATGGCTGAAAATTCAGATTTGAAAGTGACGTTGCCTAATTTGGTAGATGAGGAGATTTTGGATAGTTTGAAATTTTAAAAAGCGCCGTTTAAAGCTATATACTGAGGGGGGTAGTTTGAGTATAGAAATTACACAATTAATTGATAATCAATGTTTTAAATTAATATTTTTAAATTTTAATCCACTTTAAATAACACTTAAAAATGTTTAAATACCTTATTTTCATTACTTTAATTTTAAGTTTTTTATCTTGTTCAAGTAAGAATAATGATATCAATATTCAAAAGGGCATACGCAGTGATACCTCAAATACGGCAAGTTCAGTACTACTGGCGACCCCACAAATCATTGACAGTTCACATATCGTCATTTATCCGTTAATTCTTGAAAAGACGACCTCGGGAGGCGGAATCTCAAGCAGCTATTCAAGTGAGAAATTGAGTTATTGGAACTTAATTTTCTATAATTCGGATAATAAAACGCAGCATTTGCTTGTAAAAGACAAAAAAATTGTGATTCATGCCATCAAAAGAAGTGATAGCCACTCTTCTTCATCTGATAATTTTTGGGCGAATGGTATAAATATTTTTAAAAGCAATATTTTTTATGAAGTAGTGTCTAAGGACTTCAATCAAAATAATCTGTTAGATGATGCTGACCCGACTTATTTATGTGTGTCGGATAAACAGGGATTCAATTTTCGTCCATTATCGCCTGACAATTTCAATATTGTATCATGGGAAGTTATAAAAGGAACAACAAAAATCATTTTACAAGGGCAAAAAGATGCGAATGGAGATAAAAAAATTGACTCAAACGACCCTTTAATACCTCTAATGGTTGATATTTCCACAGGGCAGTTGGCTTCTGAAGTATTCAATAAAGCCTACATTGATAGTTTACAAAGCATTTTGACAAGTACGTGGCAGGTTGAAAAAAAATAAACCAGTGTTCGATTAAATCGTTGATTGCAAGCGTTGCACCAACAACTCTGTCATCCGACGCGTCAATTCTGCTTCATTTTCTGCGAAAAATGCAAATTCATCCGTTGTGAAATGACCGATGATAGTTCCAATAAAGCGGTTTTTTAGCTTTAAATCAGACTTAACGTTGTGAGAAATGAATTCAGCTTGACGAAGGTGATTGGTCGTCGGGAAAACGTTTTTCTTTTGTTTTGATAGATAATTTTGCCACATCAATAGAATCAAATCGTGTTGCATTTTCAAAATGGGACGCAACGTGCTGTTCTGAAAAGACTCGACGGTGGGTTGCATTTCGGCTGTCAAATTAGTTGTGGACAGGTTCAGTTGTGGACGGATTGACATAAGATTTTGATTGCGCATGACCCTTTAACACATTATCACCTTGTTGGTTGCTTTTTACCGCATTATTGTTCATTGCATCCACTAAAACTTCTGGCGAAACTGACAATGGTGTCGAAAAAACATCGTCATTTTGCTTTTCTTCTTCAGTCGCATTAGGCAAAGTGAAATAGAAAGTCGTTCCTTTTCCTTCTTCGGATTCAAGCCAAATATGCCCATTATAAGTTGACACAATACGTTGACAAAACGCTAAACCAATACCAGAACCTTCATATTGAGCATTTGAATGCAAACGGCGGAACATCCCAAAAACTTGATTTTTGTACTGAGGGGCTATACCTATACCATTGTCTGCGACCTTGAAAATAGTACTATTGTTCTGTTTATCACAGGTTATCTTGACAGTCGGCATTTGATGTTCATTGTATTTCAAACCATTATTAATCAAATTTTGAAAAAGCTGGACAATCAATGAAGAATGACCCCTCAGTATTGGCAAGTCTCTGACAATAATGTGAGCTTTTTTCTCGCTAATAAAACTTTGTAAATTACTTTTAACTAAAAGCAAAACATCATCCAGAGCTACATCTGTTGGTTCACCTATATTCTTATCAATTTTAGAGTAATTCAGTAAATCTTCAATGAGTTGTGTGGATTGACGAACGTTAGACATTATAAAAACGAAATATTCTTTAGAACGCTCATCTAAGTGAGCCGATATCCGCTTTTGAAGCAATTGTGTAAATGAACCAATATTCCGAAGAGGGGCTTTTAAGTCATGTGAAGCAATGTGGGCAAAATCCGTCAACTCTTGATTACTTTTGATAAGTTTTTGAGCATATTCTGATAATTGCGATTC
This sequence comes from Saprospiraceae bacterium, assembly GCA_043744455.1. Lineage (GTDB taxonomy): Bacteria > Bacteroidota > Bacteroidia > Chitinophagales > Saprospiraceae > JAAFJT01. The sequence goes on from JAYTUQ010000465.1 coordinate 3,716, forward strand.
CATGAATTCTATCTGTCGCGTTTTGTTAGTGGCATTTTCTTCAAGTAGCCTTTGCTTTTCTTTCAACAAATGTTCATTTTGTTGCAACGATTCAATCATTTTCTCTTGCACAACTTGTTTTTCTTGGCGTAAGACACTAAAACGTTCAATGATTGCTAAAAACAATAAAATAGACTCCGCAGCTATACCCATATACATAATATTGCTTATCCATAAATTGCTTCTCAGGAATCCCATATTATAGAATGTAAAAATGGTAATTCCTACCGTTGAACAAAAAATACCCGCCACAAAAAAACGAGCGACCAAATAACCTTTTCGATAGACTTGAACACCTGTATATATTAAAAAAAGATTAAATGGAAAGGTCATCAGATACACCGACCATATATTGAGCTCATATAAACCCAATACTGCTGTCATGACATTAAAAATATAAAAACCAAGGAAAAAAATCAATCCTTTATCGAGTCGAGGCGTGTATATTATTGTTTTCAAAAAACTACGTGAAAAATAGATAACAAATATACCCGCCAGACCATAATAGAAATAACCAATATCATTAAAATGAGGGGAAGAGGGATATATAAACTGACTCATATAACAATCGTAACGCAAAATAGCACACATAATAAAAAATATGTACCCAACATAATATGTGTAAAACCAATTTCGGAGACTGATAAAAAATAACAAATTAAACAATGCTATGATTATTATAATCCCAATAAGAATACCATGTAATATATCGCCAAGATGATATTCTTCAGAAAAAGCCAGACTTGTACCAATACGTGCACCTATCGAAAGTGGATAAATTGACCGAATATTTATGTAGTAGGTGCACAGTTCATCCTTTGACCCATTGAGTGTAAATATTTGATGATTATTCTTAATAACCCTTTCGTTAAATGGGAAATATGCACCTATGCGTTGTTCTGTAACTTCGTTATGAGGGCTAACTGAATATAAATAAATGGAATCTGTTATACCCGTCATAAGTTCTAAGTAGATATCTGTAGCTATGTTTTTTTTTATTTGAAATTTAACCCAAATATTTCTAGGATTGGTACCACCTATTCTAAAAACTTCTTTGGTCATTGGGGTAAACATTGTATCATTGAGCATTTCGGTTAAACCCCGTTTCCAAGTCTTATCCTCTTTGAAAGTCGTCATTTTTACCATAGAAAACATCGTATCCCCACTATTAATGTAAATAGGAACCTGCTGTGCATAAAATAGAGCAGGGTAAAAGCAGAGTAAGATAATGAACCTGATTTTTTGCATTAATTTGTTTATTAAAAATGTTATATCTAAAATCAGTCCATTTCCCAATCCCAATTGCTGGGATTTTGTTCTTTATAGGCTTTTTTAGTGGCGACACGCAATTTTTGGCGGTCTAATACCAGTTTGGCGAGGGCAATATTGGCAGCTTCTCTATTACCAGGCAATAAAGCCTCATTGATTTTACGTTCAGATACATCGAGCCGATAAAGTAAACTCAATAAAAAGTCCAATTTGTGTTCAATCATATACTCAATGGCAGCAGCGAGATAATCAAGCAACTCCTGCTCAGTCAATTCTTTTTGAGGGTCAGAAAGTTCAAAATCGCGCAAAATGAGTGCGGTTGTTTCTTTATTAGCAGAAAAATCTGTCACGATATTTGTTTTAAGTAAAAAAATTATGATACAAAATTACGTTTTTTTGTTCAAATTATCGACAATAAAGTTTAGTTCCCCCCCTCAGTATCATAGCCTGTTTCGTAACTTGTGCCGTTTTTTAGGCATTGTTTTTCATAATAAAATAAGTGCCAAGATGACGGATAACAGGTATTCATAAATAACATCTTACATCAACATTATAAATTCAAAATACTACAAACCAACTCGTGAAAAATTTAATTCCACAATACATACTCCAACAATATGCCGAAGGAAAAGAAAACGGTTCTTTCATGGCAACAACTATGTTTGTTGACATCAGTGGATTTACATCATTGACAGAATCGCTGATGCGTCATGGTACTGAGGGTGCTGAAATTTTATCCGAAATACTGGATGCCATTTTTGCACCGATGGTTGCCCACGTTTATGCCAAAGGGGGCGAGATACCGCACTTCGCTGGAGATGCTTTCACAGCTATTTTTGTTGGTAATCACACTAAAAAAGTGGCTGCTCTTGCCTACGAAATTCGTGACCATTTCAAAGAAAATGCTGTTTTTGAAACAAAATTGGGCAATTTCGAAATGAATATCCGCCTCGGACTATCCTTCGGTAAATTGTCGTGGGGAATCATCGGCGAAAGACATAAAGCCTTTTATTTCAGAGGAAATGCCATTGACCAAGCAGCAATTGCCCAACAAAAAGCCCTGCCTCAAGAGGTGGTTATGGACGATAGTTTTACAAAAATGCTTTATATAAACGAACCGTTTATTAGAGCTGACATTCATCCATTAAATAATAATGAAAATCCAAGAAATGAAAAGGTATTAAACACATTTTTACCTGAATCTATCGTCAATTTTAAAGGAAAAGGGGAATTCCGGGACGTTGTTTCTGTTTTTATTTCATTCGATGATGTGCTTTCAAAAGCAGATTTAGAGACATACACAAGCATTGTTTTGGCACAATTTGATTCTTTTGGTGGCTATTTCAAAGAGCTTGATTTTGGTGATAAAGGAGGATTAATGGTTGGTTTTTGGGGCGCACCGACGGCTTTTGAAAACAATGTCGCACGGGCATTGGAGTGTATTTTATGTATCAAAGATGCGCTGAGTGATTTGCAAATGCATCGTTTTTTCAAGTTTCGTGCGGGTGTCACGTGTGGTGTGGCTTATGCGGGTATAGTCGGTGGTATCGAGCGTTGCCAATATGCTGTTGTCGGTAACCGTGTAAATTTAGCCGCACGTCTTGCTTTACAAGCAAATTGGGGTGAAACATTGGTTGATGAAAACGTTTTGCATGTCAAATCTTTTGAATTTCAAGAAAAGGGCAATCTGCATTATAAAGGCTTTGCCGACAAAATACCGACCTTCAAACTTGTAAACAAAAAAACAGAAGAACGACCCATTTTTATAGGTTCAATGGTCGGGCGGAATGTAGAAATGAACCAACTCATCGAGTTGGCTTCTGTCACACTGACCCAAAAAACATCAGGTGTCGCTTATATTTGGGGTGAACCAGGCATTGGAAAAAGCCGTTTGACTTACGAGTTGAAACATCAAATAGATAAATTTTTAAAAGTTCAATGGTTTGTATGTCTAAGTGATCAAATACTTCGGAAACCTTTCAATCCATTTATTTATTTTGTAAAAAACTATTTCCAACAGTCCGTCGAGCAATCTATAATAAATAATTTAGCCACTTTTGAATCTGTATTCGAAAACCTCATTCGCAGCCTTCCAGAATTGGCTTATACTGAGGGGGCTGAACTGATAAGAACCCGCTCAATTTTAGCAGCTTTGGTCGGTCTCAAATACCCCGATTCGCTCTGGGAACAACTCGATGCACGCGGACGCTACGATAATACATTTGCAGCAATTGAAAATCTTTTGCTCGCATTCGCTCATATAAATCCCCTCGTCATTGAGCTTGAAGATGCACATTGGATTGATGAAGATTCTCACACCTTATTACAAAATTTTATGCGGCGCATTAACAAAAAACCCATTTTGATAATCAATACAATGCGCTATGATGACGAAGGCACAAAGAAACACTTATTTTCTTTTGAAATACTGAGGGGGGTAAATTTGAAAACAATAGATATAGACCTCAACCTGTTGTCAATAGAAGGGCTCAAACAGATGGCTGAAGCAAAACTTCAAGGCAATATACATGCTGATTTTGCCACAATGTTATGGCGAACAACCAATGGCAATCCATTCTATATAGAACAAATTTTAGCTTATTTATCTGAAAATAAATTATTGCAAATCATTGAAAATCAATGGACTGTAAAAGACACAACGTTAAGAATTTCCACTTCCATCACAGCTATTTTGACAGCACGGATTGACCGATTGTCCACTATTTTGAAAGAAACAGTTAAAGCGGCGGCTGTCATTGGGCGTGAATTTGAGTTACCTGTTTTATCAGAAGTTATTTTACAACACGATGAATATATTAGGCGCAACGGCAACGCACCTCTTGTCCTACGTGAGCAAATACAAAGTGCCGAAAAAGGTCAAATTTGGCGCGCCATGAATGAATTGCGCTATATTTTTAGGCACTCTCTACTCCGTGAAGCGGTATATGATATGCAGTTAAAAACACGTCTGCGTGAGCTGCATTTTATGATTGCCAAAGCCATAGAGAAAGTGTATAATGACAATATCGAACAACGTTTTGTTGACCTCGCTTTTCATTATGAGCAAGCCAAAATCAAGTCAAAAACCCTTGAATATTTACGAAAAGCTGCCGATTTTGCGCGGCGGAATTACCAAAACCAACAAGCCCTCGATTTTTATGACCGCTTACTGAAAAATAGTGAGAATGGCACAGAATACATCAAAATTTTAATAAAAAAAGGTGAAGTTTTACAATTAGTCGGTCGTTGGTACAACTCCGAAATAGCCTTTCACGAGGCACTTTTCAAAGCCGCTGCAACGGGAGATATAGGACTTAAAGGACGGACTCAAAGCGCATTGGGCACATTACTTATGCTCAAAGGCAGCTACGACGAAGCCCGACCTTACCTCGAAAAGGCAGCATCTTATTTCGAACAAATTACTGATTATCAAGGTATTGCGAGAGCTTATGGCAACTTAGGTAACTTATATTTTCGACAAGGAGAATACGATATGGCAAAGGATTATTTTTCCAAAAGTATTCTTATCAGCCGCGAAAACGATTTGCGCTCACCGGCACAAATCGTCTCCAATTTAGGTTTAACCTATATGAATCAAGGCGATTATACTGAGGGGGTCAAAATTCAACGTGAAGAACTAAATATTGCTGAAAAAAACAATGATTTGGCAGGTGCTTCTACCTTATGGGTGAATTTAGGTATCGTTTATTTTGAAAAAGGAGACGATAATGCTGCCCTTCGTTGCTTTGAAAAAGGCTTAGAATTATGTCAACTTTTGGGGAATAAACAATTTACGTCTATTGCTTTGGGTTGTATAGGCAATGTGTGGCGCATAAAAGGTAATTTTGAAAAAGCCGAAGAATATTTGGCAGAAGACCTCAAAATGTGCAACGAATTAGGAGATAAACAAGGTATTGCTATTGCACATGAACTTATCGGAAAACTACTTGTCTCAAAAGGTGAATTTAAAGAAGCATTTTCTCATTTTGAAGAAAGCCTCAAACGCTGTAAGCTACTAAATTATCAAAAAGGCATTGCCAAAGCGTTGCAGGATTTAGGCGAAACATATTCTTTCCAAAATGATTATTTAATAGCAAAGCAATGTTATGATGAAGCAGTATCTATCGCTCGAAAAATCAATAATAAACTCATTTTGGGTCAGTGTCTCGTCGAAAAAGCACTTGTTTTGATAAAATCAGGCGACCTTGAAAATGCTAAAACGCTTCAAAAAGAAACAATTGACGTGGCGAAATCATTGGGCAATGAAAAATTGACACAACAAGTTAAGTTATTTTTAAATAAATTATGATAAAAGCGCTTAGTTGCTTTGGCGATTTTGGACGTGTTCCTCAACGATTGTTTTAACTTGTTCTAAAGGTAAATCAACGTATTCTGCTATTGTTTGCAGCGTCATCTTTTTTTGATAAAAGAAAAGGGCTGTGCGTTTCTTTTCTTCAAAGATGCCTATTTCTTTGCCTATTTCTTTGCCTATTTCTAAACCAATTTCTTCACCTATCAGTTTTCCTTCTTCGATAAATTCTTCAACATATGACATAGCTTCAGGTTTTAAAATATTATCTGATTGTTTTACTTTTTCAATAAGTTGCTCTCGAGTAATACCCGAAATTGCCCTCAAATATACACTAATTATGGAAATAAAAGAACGAGTCAGTTCATTTTTAGCGTTGCTAAAATTATGAAATAATAATTCAACAATATGAATTTCTAAATACTGTTTGTCTAAATAATGTTTAAATGCTAAAAATGTTTTTTGCAGAAAAATAGACTGCAAATTTTTAATATACCCATCTGAATAGTCTTGCAAATTGATTAAAATATAATCAAAACAAGGTAAAAATCGCAACATTTCTGCTTCAACTTCCCCAAAATAGCTATCAAACGACTCAACAACCCATTTCTCTTTGCCATGATAAAAGATAATCGGTAAAATTGGGACAGGTTGTTGATTTGCTGCAATTTGCGCTTTCCATGCATTGCGCTGATAATCATTGATTTGAAAATGCGGATAAGCAGGTTTATAACTCTTATGCTCAAAGAGAAAAGCGATTTTACGCTGCTGTTGATTATTTTTCAATCGGCATGACCACACTAAATCTGAAAATGTCTCTTTTAATTCATCATCAATGTATGAATTAGGGTCAATTTCAAGCGTATTGAGGTCTAATTTATCCAATAAGTCTTTTGGTAAAAATTCTACAAGCAATGGATAAGTCACGTCGAGCATACTGAAAGCGCCTTTGAAAAACTTGTCGTGTGGGTTATTTAAATCTTTTGAGTCGTTTCCGTTTTCTGCCATAGTTGTTCACTTTAGTTTTTAAATAAATATCAAATCATTTTGGTCGTAAAATAAGTATTTGTCATACCTCCTCAGTATTTTTACCTTTATATTAACACATTTTTATCTATAAAATATAAAAAAGAATGTTCATAAAAACCAGTCTCATTTTATTATTCCTTATGGTGCAAAACTGCTCAAATCAGCCAAATACAGTAAAAAACACCGATACAAATACCCTTACTCAATACTTTCCTTACGACCTTTCTAAGCCTTCCGGGACCTTTAATTTAGACCCAAACCTTAGAGAAATTTCAGGCTTAACGATATCGCCCAATAGCGCGCAATTGGCTTGCCTTCAAGATGAAAGGGGGCAACTTTTTTATATTGATACACAAACTGGAAAAGCGACGCCCTCAGTTATCTTCCAAAATTCAGGGGATTTTGAAGGCATTGAGTTTGTTAATGATACATTGTGGGCAACGACGAGTAAAGGCAGATTGTTTAAGGTTTGGAATTTATCAAAAACACCCTATGATGTTCAAATATTTAAAATTGAAAGCCTTAAAAATGCCAATATCGAAGGCTTAGGGTACGATAAACTCAACCATCGTTTGCTCTTGTCTGCAAAAGGAGATAAAAATGATGGAGCAGGCGGACGAACTGTTTGGGCATTTGATTTACACAATCAGACCCCCTCAGTAAAAAAGGCTTTTGATGTACAACTCACTGATTTTCAAGCCTTTTTAAAAACAAAAACGGATAATTCTTACGCAAAATTAACGAAGGATTATATCGAAAACCCTTCATCAAAAGGCTTTGAATTTGGTCCTTCGGGCATTGCTGTACATCCTTTGAACGGACATATATATATCGTATCGGCAACCAACCGAACACTTGTCGTATTGAGCACAGAGGGTAAAGTTTTGGATATGAGAAAATTGGATAAAACACTTTTTCCACAACCAGAAGGTTTGTGTTTCGATGCTAAAGGAACGATGTATATCAGTAACGAAGCGAAGGATAATCCGACTGCAAGCCTCGTAGTTTTTAAAATGCAAAAGAAATGATAGACTAATTTGTGTTTGAAAATTTGGTATTATGAGAACGTATATAGACTTTTGTATGTGTTTTTCAAATAAGCATGAATTGTGAGTGATGAAGTATAACTTAACTTCATTTACTTCTTACTTCATACTTCATAAATCATACTTAATATGGCTGTTATAGAAATAAAAGTTCCGAGTATTGCGGAATCCATCACAGAAGTTACATTGTCTCAATGGCTCAAAGCAGACGGTGAATATGTCAAAAGAGACGAACCTATTTGTGAATTTGAATCAGACAAAGCGACCTTGGAATTGCCAGCAGAAGTTGCAGGAAAGCTTATTCACGTCGCTACTGAGGGGTCAGATTTAAGCATCGGCGATGTCGTCGCCAAAATTGACACCGATGCTGCTGCACCTTCAGCCCTCACACCTGAAACACCAAAAGTTGAACAAAAAACTACTGCAACAACAGCAGCAGCTACCACAACATCTTACGCAACGGGTACGCCATCACCTGCGGCTGGCAAAATCTTAGCCGAAGCTGGCGTATCGACCTCCGAGGTTAGTGGCACAGGCAGAGACGGACGCATCACGAAAGAAGATGCTCAACATGCAGCAGCAGACAAGCCAAAGCCCGAAGTTGCTAAAACTGAGGCTAAAACCGAAATAGCGACCCCATCTGTAGCTTTTGGTAGAAATGAACGCCGCGTCAAAATGTCGCGTATGCGCCAAACAATCGCCAAACGCCTTGTTTCAGCAAAAAATACAACAGCCATGTTGACCACTTTTAATGAAGTGGATATGACCGAAATTTTAGCCTTACGCGAGAAATATCAAGACCGTTTTGTGAAGAAATACGGTATAAAACTGGGTTTTATGTCCATTTTCGCAAAGGCTTGTGCGGCAGTGTTGATGGAAATGCCTGATGTTAATGCGTCAATCGATACGGCAACAAATGAAATTATTTACCACGACTATGCCGATATTTCATTAGCGATTTCAACGCCAAATGGTCTTGTTGTGCCGCCGATTCATAATGTAGAATCATTGAGTTTTGCAGATTTCGAAAAACAATTGAAAGGATTGGCAAGCAAAGCGCGCGATGGCAAATTGACTTTGGAAGAAATGTCTGGTGGTACTTTTACCATTACAAACGGTGGCGTTTTCGGTTCTTTGATGTCCACACCCATTATCAATGAGCCTCAGTCGGCTATTTTGGGTATGCACGCCACTAAAGACCGCGCTGTTGTCGTTGATGGTCAAATCGTTATCCGCCCCATGATGTATTTGGCGTTGAGTTATGACCATCGTATCATTGACGGTTCAACTTCTGTTACGTTTTTGGTAAAAGTAAAGGAGTTGTTGGAAGACCCAACGGCTTTATTGTTGGATTTGTAAAATCACAAATTTTAAGATTTTAATGATAAAAAAATACCCTTGTCGCTCTTGGTGGCAAGGGTATTTTTTGTTTAACGCGATGTTAAATAGTCGTATATTACAGGATGTTCATAAATTTTAACTACGATAGCTAAAACACCAGCGCCGCCGTACGTTTGTTTGGGTGTTGCGTGGGGTGTTCTGGGAAAAGTATTCGCCTACTGGTTAATTATTGGAAAAATCGTCTAAAAGTAAGACCCTAATATTGCATTTTTTTTTCATCCGCGTAAAAAATAATAATTATGAAGTTTTGTCTAATACCTATGTTATTAATCGTTTTTGCTTTAAATTCTTGTGGACAAGATATTGTAACAACAAGTTCAGAGACAATTGGAGCTTACAATGTCAATAACCCAAATTTTTATATAAATATTTCAAAAGTAAATGGCGGTGCTACTTCGTCTGATTTTATGCAGGTACGTCGCGTTTATAATGACAGCACTTACGAGATTGTTAAAAATATCCGCAATAGGGATTCCGTAGTAATATTTGCCTACAAAGTTGATTCAGTTAATCTTATTATTCGTGGACGACAATGGGATAAATATAGTGAGAATGATACGCTTAAATTTTCCATTAATGATATTGCGATTCCTGGACGACGTAAAATTAAAAATTAGATTTATATACACATTATTGCAAAGTGCAATTCGGCATGGGTTTTTAAAATTTTAACCACCACAGCTAAACCACCACATGACAATGTCCGAAGGTCTCTTTTAGAATTATTTCATTCAGTTTTAAGTTTGCACAAATTTAAAATGCCCTTGCCACTAACAGCAACAAGGGCATTTTTAATCCTATTTAAAAACTGAATTTAGTCGTGAAACACCTCAATTTCATGTTGTTTAACCACCAAATCTGTAAATTTACCTCTGAAACGAGTTGCTTTTACGATGTGGTTGTCAATCCAATGGTAGTTGCCGCCACGTGGTTTGCCGAACAAAATACCATGATATTTAAAGCCATGACGGTGTAGCCAAGACTCTGTGATTTCGCGGTGTTCCTCTGTGCGTGAAGTGAAAAAGAAGATAACATGACCTTCTTCATACCATTTGTTCAAGATTTTGAGTGCATCAGGATAAGGCAAAACCGTTCCCATGCGTTCAGGCTCTTCGTTTGGCACATCGTCGCAAACAGTTCCGTCAATATCTATCAGATAATTTTTCATGCCTTGCGGCAAAATTGGGCTAATTGCCTCACCTTTTTCGTTGAATACTTTCTTAAGCTCCATGATTGTCGTTTTCGAGTCGAATG
>JAYTUQ010000466.1:0-3551 GCA_043744455.1 Saprospiraceae bacterium
ACGTGTCTTTTCTGTTGACTTTTTGAATGGAAAAGATATGGTTTTGACCGCAAGTGTTCGCGGTTACTCTGATGTTTTTATTTACAATACGGCAACGACTGGTTTGCGCCAATTAAGCAATGACCATTGGGACGACCTGGATGCCGTAGCCGTTAATTTGGAAGGTCGTAAAGGCATTATTTTTTCTTCAAATAGACTCAATGAACGTTGGGAAACAGAGCGTTTGGACTCTGTTTTGCCTGTCAATCGCTTCGATTTATTCTATAAAGACTTAGAAGATACCTCCAAAAACCTGGTACGTATAACAGCGACACATGATGCTGATGAACGCGCTCCAGCAGCGATAGATACGACTTTTTTTACGTTTTTAAGAGATGAAAGCGGCGTTTTTAATCGTCAAATTGGGCATTTAGAAGACTTCTTGGTGCGTACGGATACCGTTTTTTATATAACTAATGAGTTTAGAGAAAAAGTGGATATTGTCGTCATGCAAGACTCAATGCGTCAATTTTTACCTACGCAGAAAATTGATTCCTTTATTTTAAAACCCATATGGAAAAAAATAGCCATTGTTAAAAACAATTCAAATTATGACCATAATATCATAGCACAAAGTACCGCACCACGTGTCGGAAAGGTGGCGGAATTGTTTTATACTGAGGGGTTGCCTCATGTCCAAATAGTGCCTTTGCAAGTAGATACAGCAATAACCGCTACGTTTACACATTATTGGTATTGGAAAAAGCAAATGCAAGTTAAGCAGTCAAAAGGGAGAGGTCAAAGTAGCAAGCCTATCAATGGCGTTATGCAGCCCGCTGTCACTGAAAATCCACCTGTTACGACACCACCGAGATTAGAAACTAAGGCAGATGCAACGCCCGCCAAAAAGAAAATTGATATAGATACCTACGTTTTCCAAAGTGAATTTGATATGGATGAAAAACCCAAAACAACGCAAATCACACCTAAGAAAACAGAACAAAATCCTGTAGAGACCCCCTCAGTATCTACCCTTGAAAATTCAATTTTAGCAACAAAAAATGAGGATACCAATAAAAAAATCCATGTTTTTCGTCCAGGACGAATTTCGCCCTATCGGTTACTGTTTAGGTCTGATTATTTTACATCAAAATTGGACAACAACTTGCTATTTGGTGGTTTGGACAGTTATGCAGGCACCCCGCAAGGGTTTACGACACCTCCCATGGGCATTTTGTTGAAAGGCAATTTTAAAGATTTGCTCGAAGACTACCAACTCGAAGGCGGTGTGCGGATACCGACTACATTCAATGGGTATGAGGCTTTTATGTTTTTTGATGATAAAAAACGTCGCTTGGATAGACGTTATGCGATTTATCATAAATCAACAAAATTTAGCGACAATAACAGTTCTGTTTTGGACAATCGCCGCAGCCGCACTCAAACAACTTTGGGTCAATACGAAGCCCGATATCCATTTGATATCTATCAGAGGGTGCAAGCAACGGGCACTTTGCGCTCTGACCGTTACACACAGTTAGCGACAGACAAAACCTCGTTGAATGCGGCAACTTTGAAGGAACAACGGATTGGTGTCCGATTTGAGTATGTTTTTGACAATGCTGTTGACCTTGAAGTCAACGCCAAAATGGGTTCTCGCGCTAAGGTTTGGGTAGATTTGGTCAAAAAATTTGAATTGGACTTTGTTAATGATTTCAAATTTAAATTTAATTCTGGTTTTATGGGTATTGTTGGTTTTGATACACGGCATTATGAACGCGTATTCAAACATTCGATTTTTGCGGCGCGTTTTGCGGGTGCGACATCCTTTGGGGCAGAAAAAACCTTGTTTATTTTGGGCGGCATTGACAATCAACTGTTTTCTAATTTTAATAACGATATTGCCATTCCACAAGACAATTACGCTTTTCAAACATTGGCTGCCAATATGCGGGGCTTTAATCGCAATATCCGCAACGGTACGTCCAATGTGGTTTTTAATGCGGAATTGCGTGTTCCTATTGTTAAATATTTTTTTTCAAGACCATTGACTTCTTCTTTTTGGCGTAATTTTCAACTTGTGGGCTTTTTTGATGCGGGTACAGCTTGGCATGGTGGCAATCCATTCCGTCGCGACAATCCATTGAATACCATTGTGTTACCAAAAGATATTACTAAAAATACATCAGTAGTCTTGACTGTCAATTATTTTAAAGACCCTATTGTGGCGAGTTATGGTTTTGGCGCACGTATTTTGCTCTTTGGTTACATGGTTCGCGCCGATTATGGTTGGGGCATTGAAACTCGAGAAGTTCAAAAACCGATGCTGCATTTGGCTTTAGGTACAGATTTTTAAAACCGAAAGGGTGTGATTTGCTACAAATCACACCCTTTTTGTTTTGTATAAACCTTAAACTTCAACGCTTGAAAAATCAATATTTTGGTACAATATACTGAGGGGTATCTCCAAACCTGCAATTATTATTGTAGCCGTTTCACCTGAAAAATCGTTATAAACCCATTTCCCTTCTTGATTTTCATAGGTTTCGACCAATATTCTATCTTGAGAAATAAGGACGTATTGTTTCAAACTGTCAATCGTTTTGTAGCACCGCCATTTTTCACCTCTATCAAAATCGGAGGTACTTTCCGACAAAACCTCAATAATGACTGAGGGGGTTATTTCGGCGAGTTGATAGCCTTTGCGTTTGATGGTATTGGACTCTTCGACGATAAAAATATCGGGGTAGGTATTCAGTTCGCAAGAAGGAATCCAAACGGGACGGGTTTTGCTTGCAATTTTCCACTTTTTGCTATCAATATAATCACCTAAAAGTCGAATAGTTTTTTGAAAAAGTTGATTGTGGTTTTCTGATGTGTATGCCATAATAGGTGTTACTTTATTTTTATAAAATTGGCTTTTATACTCATTTTCAAGCTCAAAGTCCCAATATTCATCGAAACTCATAGTGAGCACTTCATTTGGAAACTCTTCCAAATAAGACAAAGTACCTTTTTTAGGCATATCTAAAACGGCTGTTTGTTCCTCCATTTTCTTTTCTTTTTTGACAAATTTAAAGAAATATGTTTGAATTGTCAATGGTCATTTGTCAATGGTCATTTGTCAATGGTCATTCGTCAAGTGACCTAATGACGAATGACCATTGACTATTGAATTACCAAATCCTGACCCGACCAGGGCGATACATTTTGTCGCCTTCTTTCACACCAAAGACTTCATAAAATTCAGGCATATTGGTCAAAGGTCCATTGCAACGGAATTTGCCTGGCGAATGTGGGTCAGTCATAATCTGATTGGCTTGGGATTCGTCGCGGTATTTACTGCGCCAAACTTGCGCCCATGATAGGAAAAAGCGTTGGTCAGGCGTAAAACCATCAATTTTTTGGTTGGTTTTGGCTTGTGGCGAATAGGTTTTGAAGGCTTCGTAAGCCACTGCCAAACCGCCTAAGTCTGCAATGTTTTCACCCAAAGTCAATTTACCATTGACGCGCATGGTGTCCAACACTTTATAGTTGTTAAATTGGTCAACAACCATATCTGTTTTTACAGT
>JAYTUQ010000467.1:0-43188 GCA_043744455.1 Saprospiraceae bacterium
GTGCTTCAAAACGTGCATAATCATCGAAGTCGTCGTCGTTTTGCCATGACTACCCGCCACAACAACCCGTTTTTTGTCCTTCGCATGATTGTAAATAAATTCTGGAAACGATTGAATTGTCAAACCTAATTCTTGCGCTTTTGCCAATTCTGGATTGTCTTTTCGGGCGTGCATACCCAAAATAACCATGTCCAAATCTGGGGTAATTCTGTCCGTTGACCACCCCTCAGTATCGGGCAATAAACCAGCGGCTTTGAGTCGAGAGCGAGCAGGTTCATAGATTTCGTCGTCCGAACCTGTAACAATGTTTTCATTTTGTTTTAATGCTAATGCCAAATTGTGCATGACTGCACCACCCATAGCAATAAGATGAATTTTCATAAAATATTGTATTTCAATTAAGTAAACATTAAGCATTCAAATCTATAAAATCTTTTAATGCTTTTTGCAACTCACTAAGTTTCAAATTTTTAGCGCAACTTGTCCGCCCAAACCATCTTTGGAATATGAATAAAATAGATTATTAAATTTGAATCGTATAAAATATTGAAGGATAAGATTTTTTATAATTCATAATTAATCATTTATCATTCACCATTTCCACTGCTATTTTGTTTTATTTATTAGTCGAAATTTAGAACAAATATATCAATCAACCACTGATAAACAACTTTCCTCGACCTCATTTTTCACTTCTTTTATCCATGTCTCATAAAGTAACATTTCCATCGCACATACCGCCGTCCGATTCCGCTGCGCATCTTCAAAAAGTAAATCAAGTTGTCTGTTCATTTCTGCCAAATGTTGTTCTTCTTCAACAATAATATTTCTGACAGAAACAGGGCAATTTCTTTTCGTCAATGCCGCTTGATACTCAGGATACAAAGCATCCGCCCTGACTTCAATCGCATAAGTCACCAACAAATAGGCAGCAAATTTGAGTTTATCGACCGTAAAATCATAGTTTTCTTTCAAATATCGGCTCACTTGAATGTCCAAACGATGCAAATACGTCAAGCTCGATTTGGGTGCTAACAAATACTGCCGTTCATAAGTCGGACAAGCATTTTTAGACATTTTTTTTATTTGTTTTTTCAAAAAATAGGCATGACGCGCTTCTTCTGCAGCATGTTTCAAAATGGTTTCACTCACAAAAATAGGGTGCTCACATTTCTTAATTTTTCTCGCCCCTGTGTTTTCCATCAATGACAAAGTATTGAGCCATTTCGCATGGATTTCAGGATTTTCTATGATTGTGTCAAATATAGATGGCATAGCTATTTATGGATTTTTAGTTTTTTTATTTTTCTAACACGAATTTCACCAATTACACGAATTAAGTACTGCAAAGAGTAATTTACCACATTTTTAATTTAAACACATACGAGTCACAGAGAACACATAGTTATTTGATTTTCAATTAATTATAAAAATATGTATGCTATTTGGCTATGTGTTTAAATTTATCTATGTCATATTATTCGTGTAATTGGCGAAATTCGTGTTAGAAAAACATCACAGTTTTTGTAAATAAACAAGCGCATTTTCCATGACTTCATACACGCCCAACAATTCCTTTTCTGTTATACAATAAGGCGGCATCAAATATAAAACATTGCCCAAAGGTCGTATTAAAATGCCATTTTCAAGGAAGAAAGGCTGAATAATGGCTTTAATCGAATTAAAATAAGACGTATTTTCACCTGTGTGTAGTTCAATCGCCAATATAGTTCCCGTCTGCCTGATGTTTTTAATCAGTGGATGCGCCGTCATTTTTTCCAAGAAAGCTGCATGTTGACGGCAAATCATCGCTATCTGATTTTGACATTCTACCCCCCTCAGTATGTCCATGCTCGCCACCGCCGCCGCGCACACAATCGGATTCGCAGTATAAGAATGACCATGAAAAAACGTCTTCATCATATCTTCTGAATCAAAGGCTGAAAATATCTTCTCATTACAAACCGTCACACCCAAAGGCAAAAAACCACCCGTTATGCCCTTTGAAAGGCAGATAATATCAGGTTTTTGAGTCAAATGGTCAGTCGCAAAAATTTTACCCGTGCGTCCAAAACCCGTCATCACTTCGTCGGCGATGCACACGATATTATATGCCTTTGCCAATGCCAATAATTTATCTAAGCCCGACGCTTCGTACATCAACATACCCGATGCGCCTTGAACCAATGGCTCGAAAATGAATGCTGCGATATCGCCTTTTTGCGCCGCCGCTTCAAATTGCGCCAAACTATCTTCCAAATTTTCATCGGTAGGCGTTGGAATATGCACGACATCGAACAAAAGTTTTTGAAAAGGTGCATTAAAAGCACTGCGTTCAGCCGCCGACATCGCGCCAAAAGTATCGCCATGATAAGCCCCTTTAAAAGCAATGAAGCGGAGTTTATGCGTCTCTCCCGTATTGAAAAAATATTGTAAAGCCATTTTCAAAGCCACTTCAACGGCGGTTGAACCATTATCGGAATAAAAAACCTTTGAAAACGTAGGCGGTAGGATTTCTAACAATTTTTCTGCAAGTGTAATAGCAGGTGTGTGCGTAAAACCTGCAAACAAAACATGGTCTAATGTGAGGGCTTGTTCGGCTATCGCTTGCGCTATTTTCGGATGCCCATGTCCATGAATATTGACCCACCACGACGCAATCGCATCCAAAAAACGGCGACCATCCGACGCATATAAATAGACACCCTCGCCACGTTCAATATGTATCGGTTCTGCTGCCCCTTTTATCGGCGTAAATGGATGCCAAACATGTGCTTTATCTCGTTCTATCCAAGTCATTTATACGTTTTTTTAAACTTTCTGAAATACTTTTTGCAAAATTCACAACCTCTTCCCTATCCAAATTTTCAAAAAACGGAATCTCCAACAATGTTTCCAAACCCGTATATTGAGCAATAAACGCCCGCGTTGTCGCTACTTTTTCACCGCTGAAAACCAATCCCAAAATCGGAATATTACCCCCCCTCAGTATTTCGATGCTTAATAAGGTGTGGTTGATGCTACCCAAATAATCCTGCGTCACCAAAACCACAGGCAAACCCAAATGTTTTATCAAATCTAAAATGACCAAACTGTCGGAAAGAGGCGACATAATGCCACCTGCTGTTTCCACAATCAGCCCATTTTCGGTTGAGGGCAATACTAATGTGTTTAAAAATATTTCCGTTCCATCAATTTTCGCTGCCGCGTGAGGTGACATCGGCTCTGTCAAGCGGTAAGCTTCAGGATAAATTTTAGACTGCTCATTGCTGATGTGATTTTTAATAAAAATACTATCCGATGCATCGAGGTCGCCCGCTTGAACGGGTTTCCAATAATCGTAGCTCAATGCCTCCGTCATGATAGCAGAGCAGACTGTTTTTCCGATACCCGTGTGGATGCCGACAACTATAAAATTCATAAATAAAAAGATTTTAATGCTTCAAATAATTGGTCAATTTGAACGAAAGTATGCGTACTGTGCAGACAAATACGAATACGTTCCGTCCCTTTTGGCACTGTTGGGGATAAAATGGCTTTGGCAAAAATACCTTTTTGAAAAAGATGCTGCGCCAAGGAAACCACTTCTTGGTTGTTGGGCAAACCGATACCCTGAATAGGCGACGAAGGATTTAGGATAAAATGACTTTTTGAATTGATACATGAAGAAGATTTTTTTATAAAATATTCAATTAATTCAAATAATTTGGTTCTATCTGCTTGCGGTAACAAACGATAGGCGTGCTGAATATGGTGGTATGTCAGCGATGGTAAAGACGTTGTAAAAATAAAAGAACGTGCATAATTTATCAAAAATTGACGCAACAAATCACTCCCCACTACGGCAGCACCGTGAACGCCCAGTGCTTTGCCGAACGTATACACGCGCGCCCAAACAGCCGATTCCAAGCCTAAATGTATGACAATTCCTTCACCTTTTGCGCCAAAAACGCCTGTTGCGTGTGCTTCGTCTACGATTAAAGCTGCATTGTATGTCTGACAAATTTCTGCAATTTCTTTCAAAGGCGCAAAATCACCATCCATCGAATAGAGCGATTCGATAGCAACATATTTTTTTACCCCCTCCCCGATGTTATCGGGATTTCGTGCCTCAACAGTATTTTCAAGCTTTTTAACTAAATCATTTACATCATTATGTTTGAATTTCACACGTTGCGCCAAACTCAATCGCATACCATCGTGAACGCTGGCATGAATGTATTCATCGTAAATAAAACAGCTATTTTTGTCGCCAATGCTTGAAAACAAACCCACATTCGCCATGTATCCTGTGTTAAAAATCAACGCTGCTTCGGCGTTGTGGAATGTAGCAATGAGGGTTTCAGTTTGTTCGGCAAGGCGTGAATTACCTGAAATAAGGCGTGAACCGGTGCTGCCATGCGCTGTTTTTTGCGTAATAGCAACCGCATTGAATGAAGGATTTTGGGCAAAGCCCAAATAATCATTTGAAGAGAAATCAATCAAATCATCGGTCAAAAGTAGCTTGCGTTCTAAACCCACAGCCCGTCTTTTTTCCAAAGACTCTTGAAGAAAATTGTCGAAAAGGTGAGTATAACTCATTGTGTTGTTGAAAAATATTCGAAAAGCTAAGAATTTAAAACAGTCGCATTTAGAGTACTCAAATTGTTTAGATGTATTTCCATTTCCATTTCTTTTTGTTGTTTTCTTATCATTCTATTATGATTTTGTTGTTTTCTCCAAGACTGCCATTGCTCGTCAGTGAGGTTATCAACAACATCATAAAATTCTTTATCTAATTTTTCCCATTTATCCATTGTAACTTTAATTTAGAAGAACAATATAAAATTTAGAATTCATTAGAATTCAAACATTTGTAGAAAAAAACCGATGAACTCCACTCCGAATCCAGTGGGATTCGCACGTTAAAACAGGTACAACCGTGTGAATCCTATCGGATTCATGTAAAAATGGTAACTGTTTATTTCTGCAAACATAAGAATCCTAATGGATTCTTACTTTTATAAAGAGTTTATCCCCCTCAGTATCTAAGCCTTAATTCAAGCAAAAACCTCCGTTTCCACCTTTTTTTCCACATCTTTAAAAGGTGCACGCGGCGTTAAACCCAACGTTTTGAACATCATAATATCGTCATCAATACTTGGATTAGGCGTTGTCAACAACTTTTCACCTGCAAAAATCGAATTGGCTCCCGCCATAAAACACATGGCTTGCTCTGAAAGGCTCATCTCGTTGCGACCTGCCGACAAACGTACGACACTCTTAGGCATAATGATACGTGCCGTCGCAATCATGCGCAACATTTCATCAATACCCACTCGCTTTTGGTTTTCGAGCGGCGTACCTTTCACAGCGACTAAGGCATTAATGGGCACCGAATCGGGATGCGTCGGCAACGTTGACAACGTATGCAGCATTTTGATGCGGTCTTCATCTGTTTCACCTAAGCCAATGATGCCACCGCTGCACACCGTCAGTTGCGCTTTACGGACGTTTTCAATGGTGTTCAAACGGTCATCAAAAGTACGGGTGGAAATAATTTTATCGTAATATTCAGCTGATGTATCAATGTTGTGGTTGTAAGCAAAACAGCCCGCTTCCTTGAGTTTTTGCGCTTGTTCGTAGGTCAACATGCCCAAAGTGCAGCACACTTCCATGCCCAAATTGTTAACGGCTTCCACCATTTGCAAGACGCGATCGAAGTCACGATTGTCACGTACTTCGCGCCACGATGCACCCATACAAACGCGCGAAGCGCCATGCGCTTTGGCATTTTCTGCTAGGAAAACGACCTTTTCTAAGGGCATTAAGGCATGAACATCCACCTCCGTACTGTACCGCGCCGCTTGCGGGCAATACGAACAGTCTTCGGGGCAACCGCCTGTTTTGATGGAAATAAGATTGCTGATTTGAACCTCGCTGTAAGCGGCATTTTCGCGATGAACGGTCGCTGCATCATACACTAAATTGAGGAGCGGACGGTAGTAGATGTCCTTGATTTCTTCGATTGTCCAATTGTTCTTTATTGTCATAAACTTTATGGGTGTAAAAGATTTAGCGGCGAAATTATTACTTTTGCGGACTTTTTTAAAATTAACAACCAATTTTAAATCAAACAATTTAAAAATGACAAGACAAAAAATCGTTGCCGGCAATTGGAAAATGAATAAAACACACGCTGATGCTGTGATTTTGGCACAAGCCTTAACTGAAAAATCATTGCCAACGGACGTGAAAGTTATCGTTTGCACCCCCTCAGTATTTTGCGCTGAAGTGGGCAAAATTGTAGATAATCATCCGACTTTGAATGTTGGCGCGCAAAATTGCCACCACGAAGAAAGCGGTGCCTACACAGGCGAAATTTCTGCTTCGATGCTACAAAGCATTGGTGTTCAATATGTTATCATAGGTCACTCTGAACGCCGTGAGTATCAAAAAGAGACAAGCGATGTGTTGGTTAAAAAAATCAATCTTTTGTTGTCTAAAGGTATGACACCGATTTATTGTTGTGGTGAACCGCTTGAGATTCGCCAAAATGGTACACACGTGGCGCATGTATCGCAACAAATTAAAGATGAGTTGTTTCACCTCGATGCGGCAACAATTCAAAATTTTATCATCGCTTACGAACCGATTTGGGCAATCGGCACGGGCTTGACCGCTTCGCCAGAACAAGCACAGGAAATGCACTACGATATTCGTGCAGCATTGGCGGCTCAATATGGGACAGATGTAGCAGCTTCGATTTCCATACTCTATGGCGGCAGTGCCAATGCGGCAAATGCGCAAACCCTGTTTTCTCAACCCGATGTGGACGGCGGCTTAATCGGCGGTGCCTCGTTGAAAGCAGATGATTTTGCGGTTATTTGCAATGCGTATTCATAACGATTAAAAACTAAATTTCCTCCTTTTTGATTTAAGACATAGCCACAAAGAACAGATGTTTTTTTTGATTTACTTAAAAAGCTATGTGCGCTATGGGGCTATGTGCTATTATTTTTTTTGTACTTATCAATAAATAAAATGTTGGATACAATTACCTCTTGGATTAAACGAAAAATATTACGTGACACGCGGGAACGATGGAATTATCAATACGCAAAAGGACAATGGGACGGCTTGAAAGACGGTTATGAACGCGAAAGACAAGAAGTTGTCAAAGCGTTTTTTATTAAATATGCCAACGGCGGCAGTCTTTTGGAAATTGGCGCAGGAGAGGGTATTCTGCCTGAATTGGTGTTCCAAAAACAGCATTATTCGACTTATATCGGCGTTGATGTCGCTGATGAAGTGATGGCAAAAGCCAATCAACGCCTCGGCGATGACCGCCATCATTTCGTGTTTGGTGATATGGACAATTGGCAAATCAAAGAAAAATTTGACGTGATTCTGTTCAATGAATGTATCAACTACGCCAAAAATTTTGATACCACGTGGACAGAGACTTTGAAGAGCTTAAATGATGGGGGCATTTTCATTGTGAGCGTACACGAGTACAAGGGCAGTCCTCAAATTTGGGCATCTTTTGACCAAAATTTTACTGTTTTGGAAGAAAAACTCGTCCAAAATGAGTTTTCAAAATGGATGGTGAAAGTGGGAAAGCCAAAGTAAAATAGTCAATGGTCATTTTGTCATTGTACATTTGTAACACCAAATGACAAAATGACCAATAACTAAACTTTTTTTATCTTTTTTGATACCACTCCGAATTGACGAATTGCGGTACAACCAATTGCTTTTTATGCTTTAAAAACAGTTGAACGGCTAAGGCAGCGGCTATTTCTGCTTCATCTGTATTGTCCAATTTGTCAGGCGTGAAGAAATGTTTGACAAAATGCGTATCAAATTGTCCTGAAATAAATGCTTCGTGTTGCAGTACAAATTTGCCAAAAGGCAGTGTCGTCGCAACACCTTCAATGTCAAAATTATCAATCGCATCTATCAAACGGCGGCTGGCTTCCTCGCGGGTTTCACCCCACGCAATGAGTTTTGCAAGCATCGGGTCGTAATAAATAGGCACTTCCATACCCTCTTCAATGCCATCATCAACGCGAACGTGTTCCATACTGAGGGGGGGGCGATATTTGGTTAGCAAGCCCACAGACGGTAAAAAATTCTCGCGTGGGTCTTCGGCACACACCCGCAACTCGATGGCATGACCGTTTATTTTCAAATCTTTTTGTAGAAACGCCAATTTTTCACCTCTTGCAACGCGAATTTGTTGCTCTACTAAGTCCAAACCCGTAATCCATTCCGACACAGGATGCTCCACTTGCAGCCGCGTATTCATTTCTAAAAAGTAATAATTGAGGTCTTTGTCCACCAAAAATTCTATCGTTCCTGCGCTTGAATAGTTGCTGGCTTTGGCAACTTTTACGGCATCTTCGCCCATTGCCTTACGGATTTCGGGCGTCAAACAACTGGATGGGGCTTCTTCGACGAGTTTTTGATGCCGCCTTTGGACGGAACATTCTCGTTCAAATAAATAAACCGTATTGCCGTAATTGTCCGCTAAAATTTGAATTTCAATATGACGTGGTGAACCCACATATTTTTCAATAAAAACAGCCCCATCACCAAAGGAAGAAATGGCTTCGCTGACCGCCCGATTCATCTGTTCATCAAACTCATATTCGCCTTCAACAATACGCATACCCTTGCCGCCACCGCCCGCCGAGGCTTTGATTAAAATAGGATAACCTATTTCCGTAGCAATTTTTTTCGCTTCCGCAATGTCCGAAATAGCCCCCTCAGTACCCGGCACCATCGGGATATTATATTTTTTAACCGCTTCTTTTGCACCCAATTTTGAACCCATAATTTCCATAGATTCCGCCGAAGGTCCTATAAAAGTCATGCCCGCAGCCTTCACTGCCCTTGCAAAATGGGCATTTTCACTCAAAAAGCCATAGCCTGGGTGAATGCCGTCAACGCCCAATTCGAGGGCTTTTTCGATGATTTTGTCGCCTAATAAGTAAGACTGATTCGATGCCGGCGGACCCAACAAAACGGCTTCATCTGCAAAACGCACATGGGGTGCATGACGGTCGGCTTCGGAGTAAACGGCAACGGTTTTGATGCCCATGCGGCGAGCGGTGCGCATGACACGAAGGGCGATTTCGCCCCGATTGGCGACGAGTATTTTTTTCATAATTTGGATTTTATTGACTTATGTTTCTAAAAGGCGAAAATATATAGATTGCTATATGTTTTGAAATTTATGACAGATTAAATCTGAATAAACAGCATTATTATACATCATACGCCTTCTTTTTTCTGAAAGACATCGTCTTCAAGCCATATTTTAAAAAATCATTGCTAACTTTGAGCAAGTTTTAATTTAACCGATAATATTATTAATAAACAAAATGCTATAAGGATGAAAGTTTTAATGGTTTGTTTGGGTAACATTTGTCGTTCACCTCTTGCGGAAGGGATTTTGAAGCATAAAGTGCAGAAATTAGGCTTAAATTGGCATATTGACTCGGCGGGAACAGGCGATTGGCATATTGGGGAGCTGCCCGATCATCGCAGTATTGCCATTGCAAAACAATATGGTATTGACTTGACAGATCAACGTGCAAGGCTTTTTGAACGTCATGATTTAGATGCCTTTGACCTCGTTTTGGTCATGGATAAAAGTAACTATCAAGATATTACAAGATTTGCAAAGAGTGATATACAGCGCCAAAAAATTAAACTCATTATGAATTTTGCCAAACCCAACAGCAACGAAATTGTGCCCGACCCTTATTTGGACAATCGTTTTGAATTGGTGTATCAATTATTGGATAAGGCATGTGATGCGGTTATTGAAGCACATACTGAAAAAGAACGCAGTTGAATCACTTGGTCGGTTTTTTATGGGGTTTAATAGAAATGATGGATGGATTAGGAATTTTTATGGGTTATTCGGTTGTTGTAACGTTTAATGCCTTTTCGGGGTCAAAATATGATGCCTTTGGCTTCATCAAGTCACGCAAAGCGTGATGGCGCGAAACGCGCTCACTGAAAGCATGACTGAGGGGTCTATTTCGTCATAATAAAACGACCGTATAGCGGAAAAATATATTACAAAACAAATATGGATAATAAGGATTTTAAACCTAAAAGTTTTTGGGAACGCCCTGAAGGGACAACGGGCATGTTTGTACTGGCGACTCTTGCTGTGGGAGGTGGTATATTATTGTATAGTTTTTTACCCTTACTCATAGTTTTAGCTCAAAACACCTTGTATTTAGCGGGCATGTTGATTGCTTTATCTATGGTCATTTATATGGTTTTAGACCCAAAAATGCGAAATTTAGTCGGTTTTGCCTACAAAAGTGTTATGCGGTCTATTACTGGGATTTTTGTAAATCTCGACCCTATTGGCATTTTGAAATCTTATATTGAGGGTTTAGATTCCAGCTTATCGAAAATGGATAAACAAATCAATCAACTGAGAGGCCAAATGCACAAACTCAAAGAGTTGATTGTAACGAATCAAAAAGAGATTCAGACGCACCTCAAAGACGCTACAAAAGCTCGTGATGCAGAAAAAGAAACTCAAATGATTCTGAAAACCCGCAAAGCAGGTCGGCTACAAGAATCAAACGTGCGCCTCGATGATCTGTATAAACGCATGGAATCGCTTTATCGCATTTTGACAAAAATGCGTGAGGCGTCTTTTATCATGTCGGAGGATTTAAAAGACCAAATTTTTGTAAAAGAAACCGAACGAAAAGCCATTCTCGCCAGTCATTCTGCTATGAATTCTGCCATGTCCATTTTGAAAGGAGACCCCGACAAACGCGTGGTATTTGATATGGCTTTGGAAGCGATTGCCAACGATGTGAGTTCAAAAGTGGGCGAAATGGAGCAATTTATGAATATGTCGGACAAAATTATGAAAGGCATTGACCTCCAAAACGGCGTTTTTGAAGAAGAAGGTTTGGCAATGCTTGACGAATGGGAAAAGAAAAGTAACTCACTCTTACTCGGTTCTGCGACAAAAGAAGAATTGGTTTTGAAAAATAAAACGGAGGAAACACTCGACCTCAATGCACCTATCAAATTAGCAGAACGAGAAACAGGTCATCAAAATCAATACGATACTTTTTTTGAATAATACTGACAGTACGTTTTGTGAACTTTGGCGTTTTACTAAACGGCATTAAAATAAATCCTGTAAATAATTGACATTCAATTATTTACAGGATTTATTATTTAATGATTAAAAAGCCAGCATCATTCAATGTATTCAATAACAGATATGCTTATATTTATCCTTAATCGACCCCCTCAGTATAACCAGACAAACAGCATTTTTTATACTCTTCTGAAAGTGGTTTGCCTAAGCTTATGTTTGAAAATAAATACATTCGGCGAATTGATTTAGACAAACTATTGTCTTTCAAGTATAAATCTTAAATAACCTTAAATGCCTTAAATGCCTTAAATGCCTTAAATGCCTTATACGGTTAAAAATGTAACTTTTTTTACCATTTAAGGCATTTAAGAAATTTAAGGCGTTTAAGATAACAAATAAAAATTTGAAAATAAATACATTTGGTAAATTGATTTAGGCAAACAATTTTCTCGATTTTAAAAAAATAACCGTTATGAACGAATTTTTAAACTATGTCCTCATTCAAATAGGCGAATTTAGCTTAAAAGTATCATCTATTATTGCCCTTATTCTCTTTTGGATTATCGTTAAGCTATTACTTCGCCTCATCAACAGCGCATTAAACAGAGCGATTAAAATCAATCCGTCTAAAAAATATGCGGTATACAACTTGATTAAATATTTCGTTTATGTTATATCATTTGTCATCATCCTACAAATATTAGGCTTCAATCTTTCGGTTCTTTTAGCAGGTTCTGCGGCATTGTTGGTGGGTTTAGGTTTAGGTTTACAAAACTTGTTCAGCGATTTTATTTCGGGGCTTATCTTATTGGTCGATTCATCCATAAAAGTGAACGATATTTTAGATGTGGATGGTTTAGTGTGTAAAGTCATTGAAATTAATTTGAGAACAACGACCGTGCTCACACGAGACGACAAATACATCATCTTACCCAACACCTACCTCACTAAAAACCAACTCATCAACTGGACACACAGCAATATAACTTCTCGGTTTGATGTCACGGTCGGCGTGGACTATGCCTCTGATGTCAATTTGGTCATGAAAGTTTTGAAAGAAGCTGCAGAAAGTATTGATGGCGTACTAAAAACACCGTCGCCCTCCATCCGTTTTTCAGATTTTGGTGACTCTTCTTTGAAATTCACTGTTTTATTTTGGTCTGATGAAGTGTTCAGAGTCGAAAACATCAAAAGCGAAATAAGAG
This sequence comes from Saprospiraceae bacterium, assembly GCA_043744455.1. Lineage (GTDB taxonomy): Bacteria > Bacteroidota > Bacteroidia > Chitinophagales > Saprospiraceae > JAAFJT01. The sequence continues at coordinate 12,337 of JAYTUQ010000467.1, forward strand.
TCCGTATTTTTGAATTGCTTTCAGCAAACAATATTTCAATCCCTTTTCCACAAAGAGTATTACACTTTAAACAAAATGACTAATTGTCGGAGCTAATCGTTGGGGCGGATCCACGTGTCCGCCCCAACTCCACAGCGCAGATTTCGTAAATTTTGAGTCGAAAAAGGATAAAACAAGTCACCCCCTTTTGATGTTTTAATAATTGATTTTCAAATACATTACATACTTATTATTACCTTCATAAAATAGTCACAACATTATGAAAAAGAAAATAGTCATAATTGGTGCAGGCTTCGCGGGATTAAACCTTGCCAAGAAACTCGAGAAAAAAGAATTTAATGTGTTTTTGATTGATAAAAATAATTATCATCAATTCCAACCCCTATTTTATCAAGTCGCTACAGCTGGTCTTGAACCCAACAGCATCATTTTCCCATTAAGAAAAGCTTTTCAGGGTTATAAAAACATTCATATCCGAATGGCTGAATTGGTTGAAATTGTGCCACAAGACAACAAAATCATCACGACACAAGATGAGTTTCATTACGATTACCTTGTTATTGCCACAGGCGCAACGACTAATTTTTTTGGCAACAAACAAATCGAACAATATGCTATCCCGATGAAGTCGGTGAGCGAAGCCTTGTATTTACGCAACCGTTTCTTAGAAAATTTGGAAAATGCCTATTTTGCTGATGCGACCCAAAAAGAAGCATTAAGGAACATTGTGGTCGTCGGCGGTGGTCCGACAGGCGTAGAAGTCAGTGGTGCGATAGCGGATATGAAAAAATATGTATTGCGTAAAGACTATCCAGAGCTTGATTTTTCATTGATGAAAATATTTTTAATTGAAGGCGCACCCATGCTTTTGGGTCCAATGTCGCCCCAGGCGCAACAAAAATCGAAAGCATACCTTGAAGAAATGGGCGTTGAAGTATTAACAGACACCGTTGTAAAAGAATACGACGGCGAAGTAGCTGTATTGAGCAATGGTAAAACCCTTCTCACTAAAACGCTTATTTGGGCGGCGGGTGTGACGGCTGAAAAAATCAAAGGTCTGCCTACCGAGGTGCTACAAAGAGGTAATCGCATAAAAGTGAACAGATACAATCAAATTGAAGGGTTTGACAATGTTTTTGCCTTAGGCGATATTGCTTTTATGACCGAAGAAAAATACCCCAATGGACATCCCCAAGTTGCCAGTGTTGCCATTGATCAAGGCAAGTTGTTGGCAGAAAACCTTGTTTTGATGTCTCAAAATAAACCAATGAAACCCTTTGAATACTTTGACAAAGGCAGTATGGCAACCGTCGGCAAAAGAAAAGCCGTTGTAGATTTACCCTTTTGGAAATTTCAAGGCGCGTTTGCATGGCATACATGGAATATCATTCATCTTTTTTTGATATTAGGGGTAAAAAACAAGTTTGCTATCTTTTTCAATTGGGTAATTAACTATTTCTCCAATAACTCAAACCTTAGAACTTTGATTAAGCCTTTTTCTAAAAATATCAAAAATACTGAGTAGTCTGACCAAAAAATTTATTGTAACAACGTATTATAAGTCCGTTAGGACTGGCACAGTTTATCACGCTCTGCATGATAAACGGTATCGGTGCGACGCACCTTAAAATTATCATTCTTTAAAGAGCAATTCAGCCAATTTATTATACTCATTTTTCAGCCTATCGACATCCATTTCCAATCGTTCAATGCCCCCCCTCAGTATCCGATTCTCTTCATGTAGATTCGCCAAATGAACATTTTGAGATTCATTTTCAGAAAACAAATTATCAGATTTTAGGATTAAAGTGGACTTTTCTGCTTGTAATTGCGTCAAAATAGTATTGTAAAGGGTTAATTTTTTTTCAAATCTTGTTCCCTATTTTGCACATAAAAATACATAGCCGACCAAGCCAAAGCCGCCGCACCAAGCATCAGAAATAAAACTGCTGTTGTAGAAGTCATAGTCAATAGATTAAGGTACTATCAGTCTGATTTCAACCCTCCGATTTTTTATTTGCCCCGCCTCTGCCAGAGGTTTTTTATCTTTTACATCTTCAAAAGCAAATTGTTTTGGCAAAAAACGCTGTTTTGCAAGGAATAACTGCATATAAGCCAAGCGTTTTTTGGATGTCGTTCAAATAATCAGTTGTTTTTTTGAACATCGAAAAACTCTTGCTTGTAAAAATAGGTTGGGCAGTACCCACAGGAAAGTAAAAAGGCAAGTGAACAGCACCGTTCACAGGAGTGTTTATATTTATGGAAGTAGCATCATCCCAACATTGATTTTTGTACCAATACGTACCCACAACAATCCACGTCAAGGTAGCAATACCCAAAAAGGGTGGCAAGTATTTCTGTGATAGTATGCTCATTGTGTCGCCGCTGTTTTGTTTACCAAACTTAATGGCAGCGAATTTAGGGCAAACGGTTTGTTTTACAAAGAAAACGGTAAAATAATATTTTAATGATGAATGATGAATTATGAATGTTAAAACAGCATTCATCATTCATCATTCATAATTCATCATTATCTATTGGCTACTAAATTGCACGACCAAAGTTGCTTTATCAGCACTCAAAATTTTATCAATCCGCACTTGCGTTTTGCCTTCTAAATCAACAGGTTCAGAAAATTTGAGTTTGTCTTTAACCGATTCAATAGCATCCGCCCAACCGTTGAAAGCCATGAGTGAAGGGGAAATATTCGCCAAATCTCGAAAATGTTTGACCGCCAATTGTTTCCAAACCGCATCATCGGTATCATTGGGAAATTTACCAAACATAATGAAAGAGAACTGTTGATGAATATCGTTACACCCCGATTGCTCAATTTCAAGGAGTAATTTGTTAGAAAACACAACCATTTCGATACCCACACCGTCTTTTATTTGAAAAAGATGCTTGGCAACGGTGGGCATCGTGTCGTTGAAAATAGCAGTGGGTTTGCCGTATTTGCATTTGCCTGTTTTACTTGAATCGGATTGGCAGGCATTGAAAAACATTAAAATAGCGCAAAATAGGGATGGGTATAAAACAGAGAATGATAGGCGTTTAAGCATTTTTAATTTTATTATAAATGAATAAAGAAGTCCATAAAACGCTAAAAATAAGTTTTTTAGTAGGCTTCCCAGTTATTATTTTTTTGTTTGACTTAACAAAAAGACCCCCTCAGTATAATAAGGCTTTTTCGGGCTTTTTGTAGCTTTACCATTCATTATTCATAAAAAACACATATGGAAAGACGTGATTTACTGAGGGGGGCTGCTACCCTACCCTTTTTAACTTTAAACACAATGGAAAAGGTGGAAAAGCAATTTGTAAAACATAAAAAAATAATTAAACCCAAACGGCTAAAACAAGGAGATACCTTAGGCGTAATAGCGCCGTCGAGTGCATTGCCACCACAAGTCATCGAGCGTGCCATTAAGAATTTAGAAGGTTTGGGCTTCAAACTTAAATTAGGTAAAAACTGCCGCAATCAAAGAGGCTATTTAGCAGGTACTGATGCTGAACGTCTTGAAGACTTACATTGGGCTTTCAGCGACCCCGAAGTAGATGCTGTTTGGTGCATTCGGGGCGGCTATGGCGCAACGCGGCTATTGCCCAATATTGATTTTAAATTGATAAAAAAGCATCCTAAAATTTTTATCGGTTATTCTGATATTACGGCTTTACACGTCGCTATTTTTCAACAAACAGGCTTAGTCACTTTCCACGGACCTGTCGGCACTTCAGACCAAACGGACTATACAAAGCAGCATGTTTTAGATATTTTGATGAATCCGACCCAGCCTTATAAAATCGAATTATCGGCAGAAAACCAAGCGCAAGCATCGAATTTATTTAAAACGGAGATTATTACGGCTGGAAAATGTCGCGGTAAACTCATTGGCGGCAATCTCTCTTTACTCTCTGCTATGGACGGTACGCCCCATGCTTTGCGTGACTTGAAAGGTAAAATCTTATTTATGGAAGACATTGACGAGCGACCTTATCGTATTGACCGCATGTTGGTACAAATGCTACAAAGCCACAATTTGAAAGATTTGGCGGGCATTGCCTTGGGTGTTTTTGAAGGGTGTAATCCAAAACCTGATGAAAACTCATTGTCGTTGATGGACTGTTTTAAAGATCTTTTAGGCGGTTTGGGCATTCCTGTTTTTTATGGTTTATCGTTTGGGCATATTGCCAATCAGTTTACATTGCCCATAGGCATTGAAGCGGCGTTGGATACTGAGGGGGGTACTTTAACGTTTTTGGAGGCGGCGGTTGTGTGATTTTCAACGATAATAATCTTTTTACTCACTACTAACTTTTTATATAAAAAAAGACCCCCTCAGTAAATGAATACAGAGGAGGTCTTTTTTTCAAGCAACTATAAACTATTGGTATCCAGCATTTTGTGGCAATGATGCACCTAAGTCAATTTCACGTTGTGGAATTGGCAAAACGACGCGAACAGCACCCGGAGCGGACAAAGCACCTGCACCTGGACCCGTTGCACGAAGAGATTGCCCATTGCGAAGTAAGTCCATTCGACGGTGACCTTCGAAGCACAATTCTTTGCGGCGTTCATCTAAGATAGCATCTACTAAAGCAGCAGGTGTAGCAAATGAAGTTGGCAGCAAAGCAGGTAAACCTGCACGTGTTCTCAACCGATTGACAAGTGTGATAGCTTCGGTACTGACTATTGTACTACTTTTGGCTAAGGCTTCTGCTTTGTTCAAAAGTACCTCAGTCGTCCGAATGATAGGTGAATTGTCTGTGTTATTGACTGCATCTGGAAATTTAGCCGTATAGAAACGCTTGTTATTACCCAATTGACGCTGAGTCGTAAAACGTTTGTCATTAAGCGTATCAAAAGCGGCAATTAGTGAAGGTGCAAAAGGGCAGTCACCACGAGCACCCTTTTCAGCTGGATTGTAGAAAGCAGCCCAACCACCTGTACCTGTGCGTGAATTGTCGATAGCAGACATTTGAATAGAATACACATCTTCAACACCATTTTGGTCGAAAAAATTATAATTCGCTGCCAGATTATAAAGCGCCGTATTGTTCAATACTAAGTCGGCATTTGTGATGGTTTTAGCATTGTCACCTTTATATAAGTACAAACGGCTCAATAAACCTGCAATTGCACCTTTTGTCGCACGACCACGTGTTTGCTCAGCTGTTGCATAAGAAGCTGGTAAATCTGCTAATGCTTCATTCAAATCTTTTTCGATTTGAGTATAAACTTCAGCAACAGTGCTACGTGCTGGCAAAATGGCTTTACCTGAAAGCGCATCTGGCTCAGTAACAATTGGCACACCTGGTGTAGTACCGTTTTGATAAGTAAATGGCTGACCAAAGAGGTTGACGAGGTTGAAATATGTCAAAGCTCTAAGGAATTTAGCTTCTGCGACATGTTGCTTTTTTTCGACATCAGTATAGCCTGGGTCAGCAACATTGGGAGCAAATTTGATGACCGCATTGGCAGCCAAAATGACACGGTAATTGTCAGACCAAATCGAACGAATGGAGCCATTATCAGATAATTGGATATAAATTTTTATATCCTGCAAAGTCGGGAAAGAGCCAATGAAGTCAACATTATCTGCTTGAAAATCTGCGATAATTTGCGGCATTGCCCCAAAGGCATTTAAATTTTGTGCATTGCTATAAACGCCCATTAGTGAAGCTGTAGCTGCTAACTTATTTGCGAAAGCGGCTTCAATCGAAAGGCTTTGTTCTGGCTGAATCTCTAACTTAGAATTACAAGATGCAACGAGTAAACCGAAAAAGCCTAAGATGAAAAGTGATTTAATATATATTTTCATTTTAAAAATGTCTTTTTATTAATTGAAATAAATCAATATTTGATATTTTACTAAAATATACTGAAGGGTGTCAAAAGGCTTAGAAGTTAGCCATAACACCCAATTGAACAGTTTGAGCTTGCGGAGGTGTAAAGAATGAACGACCTTGGCGTGTGTTGCTGTTACCAGCATCAGATACCTCTGGGTCTTGTGCACGTCCTTCCCAACCTTTTGCTCTGAGTGTCCAAAGATTAGTACCACTTACATAAACTCTTGCTGATTCAAAGGCCTTTGTACCCAATTGACTGCCTGTCAAAGTGTAAGAAAGCGTCACATTACGCAAACGCAAATATGAACCATCTAGCATTTGATTGGTTGAGTTATTAGCAAAGAAGTTACGAGAAGTACTTGTTTTTGCTGGGAAAGTAGCGGCTCCTTTATTGTCTTCACGCCAGTAGTTGAGCAAATTTTTAGATTTGTTGAAACTGTTATTAGCAGGGTTTTCAACAAAGTTTAACTCGCCGAGGAATACGTTGTTGCCATAAGAGAATGTTAAGAATGTATTCAGTTCAAAGCCTTTCCAAGAGATGACATTGCTCATACCACCATAGAATTTAGGTAATGCTGAACCCACATAACGACGGTCGACCGCACGTACAGTGTTGACGATTGAATCGGCACCTGTTGAAGATTTACCGAGCCATTCTGCATTACCATTTGTTTGGTTGATGCCTAAATATGGAGAAAGATAGAATTCAGCAAGACTCTTGCCTTCAACAACGCGAAGAATACCGTTGTCAATGAACCGATTGCCTTCTGGGTCTTTTGCAATACCCGGTACGTCAAGAGAAGTAACTTTGTTTTTTACTGACGTAAAATTGAAGCGTGTTGTCCATTTGAAACCATTAGGTCTTTCGATATTGACGGTATTAAGAGCAAGTTCGATACCTGTATTGTTCATTTTACCCACGTTACGTGTGATTGATGTCAAACCAGACACCTCAGAAAGTGGGAAATCAAGCAACAAGTCGCTTACATTATTATTAAAATAATCACCTTCAATACTGACACGACCTTTGAGGAGGTCGAAAGACAAACCTAAGTCAAATTGTTGTGTTTGCTCCCAACGCAAATCAGGGTTAGCAGCTTGTGTCGGACGCAAACCTGCCATACCTGCATAATCTGATAAAGTACCAGAGCTGTACAAACCTAAAGAAGGAAAGTTACCGATACGGTCGTTACCAACGACACCAAAACTTGCGCGAAGTTTGATGTTTTGAACAACCGTGACATTTTTCAAGAATTCCTCATTCGAGAGTTTGTAGCTCGCACCCAATGACCAGAAATTACCGAAACGTTGGTTAGTACCAAAACGAGAAGAACCATCTCTACGATAAGCTGCTTCAATGATGTATTTGTCCAACAAACGGAATGAAGGGCGTATGAAGTAAGAATTGATAGCCCATTGTGAGCGGGTCGCTTCAGTTGTTGTTTTTGTCGCTGCTGATTGAACGTTACGAAGGGCATCTGCAGCAAAACCTGAACCAGCCACGGTAACATCTTCGTATTGTGATGTTTCAAAGGTTTGACCTACGATAACCTTCAACTCAGTACCTTTTCCAAAATCATTAATATAGTTCAATGTATTGGTTGTCAACCACTTATTGTCATCCCGTACAAGACGCGTGCCAGAACCTGTTGCTAAAACGATGTCTGGGAAACGAAAAGTTTCGTCAACATTGTATTGGTCAATACCCCAGTCAGTTTTGAAAGTCAAACCTTTCATAAGGTTGAAATTGAGGAATACATTACCAATCGTCCGACGTGTTTTATAATCAGTGATGGCTAAGTTTTCGATGGCTAAAACATTTGGAATAAAACCTAAACGCTTGTAAGTACCCGTTGCGTTGAAAGGCTCAATCGTTGGATCTTGCAAATAAGCAGCTGTCAAAGGAGCGAATGTTGCGTTATCTGAATAAATACGGTCATTGACAACTCGGCTCATTGAGATGTTTGCGCCAAATTGAAGCCAATCAGTTGCACGATGCGTGAAATTCAAACGACCACTTAATTGGTTTAATGAGTTACCAAGCGTGTAACCTTTTTGGTCAACATACGAACCACCTAAGTAGTATTGAGTCTTGTCGTTACCGCCAGATAAGTTAAGACCATAGTTATTGATACGACCCGTTTGCAAAATAGCTTTTTGCCAATCAAAACCCGTTGTCGGTAAATTTGTTACGCCTTGATAATCACCCAAAAACTTACGATATTCATCAGGTGTCATCATTTCCAACAAGAATGTTGGTTTTGAAAAACCTGTGTAATAGTCAAATCCAATTGAGTTACGACCTGCTTTACCTTTCTTAGTCGTGATCAAAATGACACCATTAGAACCACGCGAGCCATAAATAGCCGTCGCAGAAGCATCTTTCAGGATTGAAATAGACTCAACGTCATTTGGATTCAAATTGACAAGTGGGTTCAATGAAGTTGAAGAACCTAAGGTTAATGAATAACTTTCATCGTTTAAGGGAACACCATCAACAACATACAATGGGTTACCACCTGCTGTGATAGAGCCTACACCACGAATCTTAACAGCCGCATTAGCACCCAACATACCAGAAGTACTGGTTATTTGGATACCGGGTGCTTGACCTTGAAGCATTTGTTGAAGACCGACAATTGGCACATTATCCAAGTCTTTGCCGTCAATTTTAGACACTGCTTGTACCTTGTCTTTTTGGCTTTGCGTACCATAACCAACAACGATAAGTTCGTTTAGCACTTTGTTTGATGACAATTTGATGTTCATTTGACCGTCAGTGCCTTGGACTTCTAATGTATTGTAACCAACGAAAGAGATAACTAAGGTTGAAGAACCTTTAGGAATTTCTAACTTAAAATTACCATCAAGATCGGTGATACCACCTTGAGTTGTCCCTTTGACAACAACACTCGCCCCCACAAGGGCTTCACCATTGTCACTCGTTACAGTACCAGAAATCGTTCGTTGTGCGAACATAGAGCACAGAGGTAGCACTAAAAGGCTCCATAGAAGGAGAGCTTTTTTCATGATTGATTTGATTTAAGATGAAGAAATAGAATTTAAAAATATTGTAAATAATTGAAAATAAAATACTTAGAATAAAGTGAAACTATTTTAACAAAAATATTATCCTTGAAAAGAAAGCCATTGGCTGAACGGAAAAAATGAATATACTGTTGAAAAACTTTATCAATCGTGCTTCAAAAAATAAGATACTTATTTTTCTTCATCAGCTTGTTCATAATCTAAATACTGAAAAATGAGATTCATCATTTCATCTTTAGTACCCCATCCATATGTCACGTCGCGTGGTGGATTGTAAGGATTTCGTCCATTTTGAGACGTATTATCATATTCAGCTTCTGCATAAATAACTGACCCTTTCGGAATTTTTAGGAGTTTATGAAATTGATAGGTCATCTGCCAATTAAAATCCCAATGGTTAATTTGAATTAAATTTAATAAATCTCCATTTGGTGTTATGGCAAAAGCTTTAAAGTTTTTGCCTAATAAGTGTATGTGTGGTGTTATAGAAAGCAGCGAAATATCGTAAGGTATGATAGGGCTGCGTTGGTAAAATTTTATAATAGTGTCTTTTTTTATAATAAATGGTTCGTTGACAATAGCATTTTCTTCGAGTATAAACGTCTTTACTAATCGTTTCGCTGTTTTCTTCGACAAATAAATTAAAATTTTTGATTGTTCTGTTAATTCTTTCGACGAAGGGGAAAAATGCATGTTCAAAATTAGGTCACTTCCTTTGGGTAAACGCTTCGCCGTTCCCTCGGGATAAAAGATTGCTGTGTTCCCAGGTATCCAACCATGCCAAAAATTGTCGTTCATCTTGACACCCAGACGCTGAAATTCAGAATCGTCGCCAACTTCAATGCCATTATCAAGACGTAAAAGATGTGTTGTATCTATCATGAAACGGCAATGGTGCGCCAATTGCCTATTCTGAGGAAAAAAATCTATGCCTGACACATATAAATCTTCTGTCGTGTTGGTCGGAATAACGAAAACAACAAAATGTTCCCGATTATCGCCTTTAATTATATAGGGTTTTGTAAGTGTCAATACCAAATCGGGTTCACGCCAAGTTGTGTCCAAGTGACTTATCGATTCTGTATTTTTTACTTTTTGCGCTTTACCTTTGATTTTACCTTGATTAACCCATAAACCTATTTTATCAATTTCTTCTTGGGTCAATTTTTTGACATTTTTGAAGGTAGATACTGAGGGGTCAGACGGGTTCGGAGGCATATATTTTTGGGCTGTTACCTTTTTTATGAAACCTGCACGGCGGTCAACATCTTCAAAAGTCATCAAAGGGAAAGGTGCTATTTGTCCTTGTCGATGACAAGCGACGCAGTTCTTTTGGATAATGGGTTCAATATCATCGTAGTAAGTCAGCGATTTTTGAGCTTTTATACTGAGGGGGGTATAAAGTAGACATAAGAGAACCATCAAATTAAAAGGGCGACTCCTCGTCAGCTGTTCAATGGACTTTTTATCAATATTCAATAAAGCAGCCGACTGCTTTTGTATTAGATATAGTAATTTTATCATTATTAAGATATTGATTGATAGCATTTTGCAAATAATATTCAGTGGCTTGGGGTCGGTAACGTCCGAGTGCATAAAACCAATTATCTATGGCACCACGATATAACAATCGATGGTTTTTAGAATAAAAAAAGGCTTCTGGTGTGGTGGTTGCTTTTAGCTTTTTGATGAGCTGGTTATGGGTGTCTTGAAGTAAGGTTATGTTATGATTAGGCTGATTTGAAGGAGTGTCTTCCATATTGAAATCAAGAGCGAATGTTTTTATAGCTTCTTTTGTTTCCCATTTTGAAAAAACTAAGATGAATTTTATATCAGAAAATGATTCTGCCATACCCCTCAGTATGGGAACGTATTTTTGACAAATGGGGCAGTCTGTGGCAAAAAAAACGAGTACAACTAGTTTATTTTCAATGACTTGTGCGCCTGTATTTTTGTCACTTGAGACATTTTTAAGTGTATTGTTTTTCAAAAAAGAAGACAATTGGGGGGTGCACCCACCCAAAATAAAAGTAAATATTAGAGATACAACGGGTATTTTCATGGCATAAAAATACAAATTGGAATGTAAAAAAAATAAAAAAGTAAAGGCTGCTGCCCATGGATGGACAACAGCCTTTGTTATTATGCGTGTAATAGTTACAATTACTTAACAGCAAGTGTCAAAACACAGTTTGCAAAGCCTGGGTTTTCACCACAAATACCAACTGACCATTGGGAAAACTTACGACCATCAGCCGTTGTTAATTCCCAACGAACTGCAACTTGGTCTTTGCCAATCAATGGTTTTGCCGCTGTTCTACCGTTTTGAGCGAATACACTAACGACACCATTGCCGTAATTGAAAGTGTTGTCTTTATACAAAGCATAAACTTGTGCCTGTGTGAGGCTTTGATTGATGTAAACGCGGTTTGCAGGAACGGCGCTACCTTCAACAACTTTCCATAACTTATCACCATGTCTGGCAGTACGGCTGTTGCCTTCTTTGTCTGTATAAGTTTCGTTTAAAGCAATGTAGTATTCAATTTTAATCACCGTATTGAGGTTATCAATTGACACCCAACGGTATTTAAATTGAACATCTTTAGCTGCGTCAGTCAAAGAAAAAGCGTTATTAGCAGCTACCAACTCACCATAACCGCTTACGGCTGTTTCCCAAGCGGGTACAGGGTTAAGCGATTCGTCACGGCAGGATGAAGTCAATGCCACGATAGCGACTGCCAAAAGCATAGAGAATGAATATTTCAATATTTTCATAATGCTTCTAATTTAATATTTTTGAATGAACTTACTGAGGGAATACCCCCTCAGTAAGTTATAGTTTTTTAAATAAATGTTACTTATTCCAGAAAATTTTGTTGATCCAATACTTCGTATCTTTATACGCTGCAGCATTGCCATTCAAGTTCAATTCTGTTTGAGAATAAGGTAAACGATAAACGTAGCTTGTGGCACCTTTTGGAGAAGGGCTAACCAAGTCATCAATCGTGTTTGGATAACCTGTACGGCGGTAAGCATTGTATATTTCAAAACCATTACCCCAGCTTGAGAACCACAATTGCTTCATGACAACGTTCAATTTTGCATTATTGTCTGGTGCTGCGTCATAACGAGCCATCCATTTTGCTACATAGGCATCAATAGAAGCTGTCGTTGCTGCAACTGATTTAGCATCTGTCGCGACACCAAAACTCGAAACGCGGGCAATGTGTTTGCGAATCGCATCTTCGAATATGGTCTTTGCATTACCCGTACCACCAAAAGACAAAATTGACTCGATTTGGTAATACAGAACATTAACCTCAGTTAAGGCTGGGAAAATGCCGCCACCTGTCGCAACATTCGTTCCAGGAAGAGCTGCTCCCGATGCATTAAACGTTGGGCTATCATAAAAACCACCGCAAGGATAAACCCCAGGTAACAAGCGCAAAGGACCGTCAGCAGGAATACCGGTACCATCACCTCTATCACGACCAAAAAGACCATTGATAGATATACTGTCAAAACCTCTTACACGAAGAGAGTCATACCACTTAGTTGTCGGAATATAACCCCATTTGCACGATAGTCCATTACATGGTGCTGTGTTACGTTCAGTCGCATCGTTCAAATTAAGTCTATTTCTTGTTTGACGATAGAAATAGAATTTAGAACGTGGGTCTAAATCCAACAACATTTCCATAACGAATTGGTGATTGATGTATGTATAATCAAACTCCTGACCTGTGTAAGCACCCGTGTACCAAGGATGACGTACAGAAGTTGGGTCTTTACTGAAAACGAAACGGAAATCATCACCTGTACCGCTGATGAAACCTCCAGAAGCAATCAAAGCATTGATTTGTGCATCTGCACCCGTTATACCTTTACGCGCCGTCATCAAAAACTTGAGTTTCATTGATTTAGCCAAACGCCCCCATTTTGCTCTATCGCCATTATAAATCAGGTCACCTTTGACACTAACAGGACTTGATTTAGCAAGATTGACAATGGCATCGTCGAACATTTTCAAACATGCTGTATAGATGTCTGCGTCTTTGTCGAACTTAGGTTGCTTGATAGATGTTGCAGCGTCTGCTTTTCCTGCTTCAGAAAATGGGATATCACCATACAAATCCACCATTGTTGCATAAGAATATGCTTTCAAAGTTTGGGCAATACCCAAATATGTTGGGCTTGTTTGAGAAGCGTCAATTAATGCATCAAGGTCTTTGAGTGGACCATTGTACATATTGTTCCAAAGCCCGTCATAAGACGTATTAAACAAATCCCAACGAGACAATGCTTGCGTACCAACTATGCCAACGAAAGCTTCGAGGTCGCCCTCGTTGCCCGCAAAATTGCTGAAAACGTTGACTTGAATAGATGTAAGCAACAAGTCTGGTGCTGCTGTGCTCGGTACATTGGGGTTCTTGTTGACATCTAAGTCGAACATAGAACACGCACCGAAAACAAACACTAGCGCAAATGCTATTGCTATTTTAGATATTATATTCAGATACTTCATACCTGTCTTTGTTTTAAAAATGATTTGAAATAAGTTTAATTTAGAATGATGAATGATGAATGATGAATGATTGAGAGTCAATCTTTTATAATTCATCATTAGCTTTATCATTCAATTCATTTCTAAATAGAAAGAATTGCCCCCCTCAGTATTTTATGTATAAAAAGTGAGTGGACGGATTTTCTCTATTTATTAAACTTAGAACGTTAAATATAGATTAATACCATAACGACGTGTTGTTGGTGTCGCACCGAATTCAAAACCTTGAACGTTAGAAGCTGATGTTTCAGCCAAAACTTCTGGGTCAAGATTCAAGTCTTTCAACATATTTGGCGAGTAGAACCAAAGGTTACGACCGCTTATTGAAATTCTCGCTGTGCCGAGGGGTGTTTTCTTCAACAATTTCTTAGGAATTTCATAACCTAAAGAAACTTCACGAAGACGGATAGTTGATGCGTCATAGACGTTAACTTCGTCCGCACCGTAAGCACCAAAACCTCTGGTGAAATGGTAATCAAAAGCGTTGACTGCTGTAGTATTTTTTACTGTTTTACCGTCAACAAGTAAAGCTTTCGTTGGGTCACTCGGGTCAGCATAAACGCCAGGAATGACACGGAAGCCTTCGCGGTCTTGTGAACCAGCTAATTGACCACGTAACAACAAAGAAGCCGCCGATATTGAGAAAAGGTCGCCTCCTTGTTTCCAGTCAAACAACCATGAAAGCTTGAAGCCTTTGTAAGTAATATTGTTTTGCCAACCCAAAATAAAGTCAGGATTTGGATTACCAATGATTTGATTAGATGACATCCATGATGTCAAGCCTGTACTTTTTTCTATCAAATATTCTCCAGCATCGCTACGAGCGATTTTTGTACCGAAGATTTGACCGTACTGCTCACCAACACGGTGAATTGCACCGAATGAAGTACCCGGAACAGTTAGAACTATTTCTTTAGGTGCATCAGCACCTGAACCTAAGTTAACAATCAAAGAACGGATGCGTGTAAAGTTGACATAAGCATTCCAAGTCAAACCACCCGCCGTTTTGATAGGTGTGATATCTAAGCCCAACTCAATACCTTTGTTTTGAATTTCACCTGCATTGATGATGGCTGTTGTAAATCCTGAAGAGTTCGGTAAGTCCGCAGAAGTAATTTGGTTAATTGAATTACGCTTAAACCAAGTTAAGTCAACACCTAAACGGTTACGGAAGAAACGAAGGTCAGTACCTAATTCTATTTCTTTTGTCAACTCGTTCACCAAATCAGCATTACCTAATGTATTGCCAATACTTGCACGATTGATACGTCCACCCGTTGACGTAACAAAAGGTGTATTCAAAGAATAGTTACTGGATGTTTGGTATGGTGATGCTTCGTTACCTACCTGAGTGTAAGCCGCACGAATTTTACCATAGCTCAAGATATTATTGCTGATACCAAAAGCATCTGTAAAGATGAATGATGTATTAACACCCGGGTAGAAATAGCGGTTATTACCCGTTCCATCTGGACGCAAAAGTGTTGAAGTCCAGTCGTTACGTGCGACAATACCTAAGTACAAGTAGTTTTTATAGCTCAACTGGGCATCTGCATAAACTGCGTACAAACGTTGCAATCTTTTTGAATTTGAAACGATTTGCGTTGTTGTTGCATTTGCATTCAAAAGAGAAGAGGTAATGATACCTGTTGCATCAACGAATTGAGAAGAAAAACTTCTTTGGTTGCTGTTCAAACCTGTCATAACGCGTAAATCGAGGTCTGGAGTCAACTTGTGAGAGAATGTTGCGATATAGTTCATATCAATCTCTGTGTTCACTAAGTCATCGGTCCAAATACGTCCATCAGGATAAAAAGTACCACCGCTACGGAGGACATTTTTACGTGCCTCGTGATAAGTATTAATACCACCTTTTGCCATTAAGTTAAGCCATGGCGTTACATCATAACTTAACGTCAAGTTACCAAAAGCACGATTAACATCCGACCTGTAACGGCTGTATTTTGCCAACCAAATTGGGTTGTCTAATGCACGATAGAACACGTTGTCGCGGCTTACAGGATTTTCAAAAGGGAAGCCTGTTAAGTTGTAGTTACGCGGCAAATAGAATAAACGAGAGTAAAGTGACGCATCACCTGAACTACCATAGTCAGCAAAATAAGAAGGTGCAACCGGAGGTGTCTCTTGAGTCGTATTGACATAGTTGACATTACCGTTTATCATCAAACCATTATTTAACTTAGCATTACCACCAAAACTCATAGATGTACGAGAAGCATTGGCATTACCCCAGTTATCGCTGTTCCAATCATTCGCGACATCTGTTGAGCCACCCAATTTGTTCGCTTTGTACATCGGAACAATCCCTTTGTTGTCCATGCGTGAAATTGTCGCACTCAAACCTGTGTTTTCGCCACCCGCGTTGAATGTTATTGAGTTTTCAGTCAAAAGACCTGTGCTGAAGAAGTCTTTAATGAAATCATACGGTTTCAACGGAATGCCAAGAGCCGCTGTTCCGTTCATTAACTCCGGGAAAACCGCTTGATAACGAGCCGCACCAAATGGCACACCTGTAAGTGGATGTGGTACTGTCCCTTCTGGATAACCCGCCGCATACACTTTTGAGTAACGCGGTTCGCCACCAAAGTTTTTTGTATTCAACTCATCAACATACTCAGGGAAAGGAGAACCCCAGTTACCGATGAAACCACCGTTGTAGTTCTGGCTTGAGCCTTGAGTATATTTGTTTTGATAATTAGGTAAGTTAGAGACTTGCTCGGCAGAAGAAGATGAGTTGAAAGAAATCTCCAAACCTTTACGGTTTTTCTTACCTGTTTTTGTAGTGATAACGACAACACCATTCGTTGCACGTGAGCCGTAAAGAGCCGCCGCAGCCGCACCTTTAAGAATCGTCATACTTTCGATGTTGTTCGGGTCAATGTCAAACGCACGGTTTGAGAATTGCGTACCACCGTTTGAGCTTTTTGACGCATTGACCGAGTTGTCAAAAGGAATACCGTCCACAACAAACAAAGGTTGTGTGTTTCCTGTCAATGAAGAAATACCACGGATGTTGATTTTCGTAGATTGTCCTGGCGCACCACCACCACCTACAACATTCACACCCGGGACTTTAGCCGTCAGTGCCCGCAAAGGGTCACTTTCAGACTTTTGAGCAATGTCTTCTGCTTTCAAGTCAGAAGCCGAGTAACCTAAGGATTTTTTATCCCTTTGGATACCAATAGCTGTGACAACAAACTCTTGAAGTAATGCTTCAGCCAAATTCACATTAATCACATTCGATGCGCCTAATGTTACTTCTTGGCTCTGGTAACCTGCAAAGCTGATGACCACTGTTTTGGCATCAGCAGGTACAGATAAAGAGAACTTGCCATCAATGTCTGTGACCGTTCCAGTAGATGTTCCTTTTAAAAGAATACTTGAGCCTACCATGGGTTCACCTTTTGCATCGGCGACAGTTCCTGCAATAGTTCTTTGTGCAACAGCAAAACTGGCGATGAAAAGAACCATCGTCAAAATAAGTGAGAGTTTTTTCATACTAATTGATTTTAGATGAATAAATATTAAAAAAATGAAAAATCAGTTCAAATATAGAAATGTATAAACACCTCTATCTTTATAGAAAATAAAACTTTCATATACGCGCCTCAGAAAAAAGTTATGAAATGAGCTGTTTTGTAGGTTGTTTGACTGTCCAATTATCCTTCGGTAGGATACTAAAACAATTGACTATCAATGATTAATACTGTAAACGTTAAAGCTACGTTAAAAAAATGTTAAGCGAATTTACGCTTATTGAACGTTGCGACAACTTTTTTGCTGCTTATTTTTAAAAAAATATTCGAAAGAGGTTTGTAGTTAACATACAAAAAGCCTGATTTTGTCGAAATGTCGGAAAAAAGGGCTGATAGAAACTTTACCAATCAGTTTATAGATTTTCAAATTATAAGTAATCCGACATCCTAAATTTTACACTGCCAAATGTTAAAATAGTGGATTTTTCATTACAAAATTACGTTGTGTAGATATCTGTTTAGGTAAAATACGTGAAGAGTTTTTACACATCTTTAAATAGCTTTGCTATATTTTTTAAGAGTATCCATATATAAAATTTTATTTCTTAGATGGACAAACGACTTCGCTATTATTTTGTTAGACCCCCTCAGTAAAAATCGACATTAGGATATTTTCAAGAGGTGTGGGTATTTGGAACAAATAAAAAAAGGGCATTCCCAAAAATTGGAATGCCCTACCGAGACTGTTAATCCTTTAAATGGAACTAATTTTAGGTCAGAATACTGAGGGGGGTATAATTCTAAAATAATTTTACCTGAATGCTTATGCTCTTAATGTCATCAATACCCTGAATTTTGCTTCAAACTCTTATTCACATCTATTTCACGTTGAGGTATAGGCAATATTAATTTGTCGCTATTCCATGCCAAAGTTCCCACCGATGCTTTTGTTCGCTTGATATCGTGTAGAGTAAACCCTTCAAAAGCCAGTTCCAGTTTACGTTCTTTGAGAATCCCCGCCAGTGTAAGCGTCGTTAATGGCGATAAACCAACGCGAGCTCGTACAGTATTAATGTCACTTACAGGCGTAGCCCCGACTGTTGTGCCTTGACGGAAATTGGCTTCTGCACGCGTCAAGTACATTTCAGACAAACGAATGACAGGTACGTGCCCAAATCTATCCAAAAATTTGTAAGTAAATACGTTGGTAGAAGAAGCAGAAGGTTTAATAAAAAATTTGCTACGAATAGTATCAGCCGCTTCATAAAGTGCAATGTGGGCAGGTTGGATACGCATATCTCCTCTTCCCGCTGTACCTGGAATCGCGCCAATAGTCGTTCCGAAAAACGTATTCATACCGTTAAAACCATCTTGGTCATTGACTTGAATTGCAAAGACGTATTCCGCCGGATTAGCACCACCGCCCGTCAATTTGGTATTGAAGGCGTTAGCAAATGGCGTCACTAATTTGTATTTTCCACCCGCAATAACGCGGTCGGCCGCCGCCGCCGCCGCCGTATAGTTACCTTGTTGCAAGTAGATGCGCGCCAACATGGCAGCTGCAGCGCCTTTTGTAGCGTACACGCCGTTTGCTACGGGCAAATTAGCTTCTGCTTTAGTCATATCTGTAATAACTTGGGCGTAAACTTCTGCCACAGAATTGCGCGGGCGCGAGTCTTTGTCCGAAATATCTCTCGTGGGTGTCAAAACCAAAGGCACAGCAGGATTAGCAGCATTGTCGCCATCACCCCATTGTTTGGCATAAAAACGGGCTAACTCGAAATACAAAGCTGCTCTGACAAATAAAGCCTCACCTTCAACACGCACTTTTTTAGTATCTGTGACTTTATCAAGTGCGCCTAAAACATTGTTACACCGATTGATGGTTGAGTAAGCCCGTACCCATTGCCCTTCGGCAGTGGAGTTATTGGTGGTTATAGCTTTATTCCAAATATCTAAGAGGTTTGAAAAAGTACCACCAAAACGAATTTCACCCGCATCGGCGAGCAGTTCAGAGGTGTATTGAAACCCTCCGGCGTATGTATCGCCGTTGGCACTTCCCCCTTGAAGACCATCATAAGTACCTACAAGGAAAGCTTCAACATCTTTCGATGTACTGAGGGCGACTTGTTCATCAATAGTTTGAGTTGGCAAAACATCTAATCGGTCAGCACAGCTGACAAAGAAAAGCAAGGATGCGATAGCCAATGAATATATAAATTGTACTTTTTTCATTTTAAAGAAATTTAATTAATAAATAGAAACGCGTGATTAGAAAGTTACATTTAAGCCAAACAACAAAGTACGTGGCATAGGCGGTGTGTAGAAATCGTTGCCTTGTGCAAAGTTACTCGTGAAAGTATCTGAGTTAACCTCCGGATCCCATCCTTTGTACTTAGTGAAAGTTGCTAAGTTTTGAGCCGACAAATAGACGCGCAACTTCTCTAACTTCATTTTACTAATTAAACCTTTAGGCAAGTTATAACCCAAAGTGAGTGTACGAAGGCGAATGTAAGAACCGTCATAAATATAACGACTCGACGGTTGACTTCCATTTGAGCGTAGGTAACGCGCTTCAGGAACATCTGTAATCGTATTATCTGGTCTCCAAGCGTTTAGTTGGTCTTTCGTTTGGTTATCTTCATAAATACCATTTGCAGAACCATATTGACCCACACCATAGAAGTTAATATCACTACCCAAAACACCATTAAAGAAAACAGTTAAATCAATACCCTTGTAAGAAAAGGTATTTGTTAAACCACCCACAAATTTTGGATTTGGATTACCGACCACAACACGCTCAACTTTACTATAATCGGCATTTGTCACAGTCGTCCTGTCTATTGACCCGTCTGCATTTTTAGTGTTTTTATACCATAAAGCATTGCCATTAGCTGGGTCAACACCCGCATATTGCGCTGTAAAGAAAACACCAATAGGTTGACCTTCTACCACCCGATTCATATTGCGGATACCACCTTCGATGATTTGACCTTGAATATCCGTTACTTTATTCGCATTCGTTGCAACATTGAACGAAGTTGACCACTTGAAGTCACCTACGAAATTTTGTGAATTCAAAACAAGTTCAAAACCTTTGTTTTCTAAGGCTCCTACGTTGCGGAACTGACGTGTAAAACCAGTCGTCGCAGGAACATTGACCTCAAGCAATAAACCGGTTGTTTGTTTTTCATAATAATCAATTTCGCCGCTTAGTCTATTATTGAAAAGACCAAAGTCAACACCAAAGTCTGTTTGGAAAGTCGTTTCCCATTTCAAATTAGGATTGCCGATTTGAGAAGGACGTTGCCCTGCAATACCGACATATCCCGCATCGCCTTGTACCAAACCCAATTGAGGGAAATTGCCTACTTCAGAGTTGCCTGTACCACCGTAGCTTGCTCGAAGTTTCAAGAAACTCAAAGCTTTGATGTTTTTCAGGAAATTCTCATCCGTCAAAATCCAACCCAAAGAAACCGCAGGGAAGAAACTATAACGAGAATTCGCACCAAAACGAGACGACCCATCAATACGCGCACTGACACCCAAAAGGTATCTATCCATCAATTTGTAATTACCTCTGGCAAAATAAGACAAGAAACGGAAATTTGTTTCGGTTGAACTACCACCAGATTTGGTAGCCGCCGATGCAATCTTGCGATACGAATCAGAAGGAAAACCAGTCCCCTCAGTAAAATTGGTCAATGTTTGAGATTGATTGTAAGACATACCTGCCGTAAACTCCACATTATGGTCACCAAAAGTATTGAGATAGTTAAAATAACTATTGGTGTTGTAGTTGGTAACAAAAGTACCGTAGTTGACACCAATACCATTCGCTGCTCTTGATTGGTTACGGACGGTTTGGCTTTGAAAATAGCCTTCTTCGTTCTGATTTAATATGTCCATACCCAATTCAGTACGGAATAAAAATTTAGATGAAAAATTCACTTGTGCATAGGCATTTGCCAAATTGCGATAAACCGTTGCCTTATATTTAGCATAATCAATACTCAAAATTGGATTGTAATACAACGGAATATTGACATCGCCCGGAGGCGCACCTACAGGCAATCCTGTTGTTGGATCTGTAAAAGGCGTAAAAGGCGTCAAAGCCACTGCTTGCAATGGATTCGAGAAGGCATTATCGTCGGGCAGACGTTTATTGTCCGTACGCGTCAAGCTCATTGTTAAGCCCAAACTAAGCCAATCAGTGGCTTTATGGTCTAAATTCAAACGGCTTGAAAGACGCGTTAATTCATTGCCAATCAGTGTACCTTTTTGGTCTAAAACCTGCCCTGAAATAAAGAATCTTGTTTTGTCATTTCCTCCACTGATTTGAACATCCGCTTGATTCATAGGTGCTTTTCTAAAAATCTTTTCTTGCCAGTCCACATCTACTTGATTCGGTGTACCATAAGTACCTAAGCTGTAATAATCCAAAAAACCATCCTTACCAAATATAGATTGTGTGTATGAACTAGGGTCTTTAGGATCTATGTTAGCTAATTTGTCGCGATAACCCGCTGCTTGGCGATAAAATGTTTCAAACTCAGCAGCATTCAAAAATGGCACACGCTTAGTGGCTTCGGATGTGCCTGTTTGGAAATTGGCAGAGACACTTGTCTTGCCCGATTTACCCCGTTTAGTTGTAATCAAAACCACACCGTTGGCTGCGCGTGCACCGTAAATAGCACCTGCCGACGCATCTTTCAATATTTCCATTGATTCGATGTCATTGGGGTTAATATCCGCTAAAGGATTGGTGTCTCCACCATAGTTGCCTAAATCACCCGTTGTTACAGGTGTACCATCAACGACATAAAGAGGCTGACTGCTGGCACTAATTGACGAATTACCGCGAATACGTACAGTGACTGCTTGACCTAATTTACCGCCACCTGAATTGACATAAACACCCGCTGCTTTACCTTGTAGCGCTTGATCAACACTAGTTACAGGCATATTTTCGATGTCTTTACCTTTCAGGCGAGCGATATTGCCCGTTAATTCTCTTTTAATCTGAGAACCGTAACCCGTAACGACGACTTCGTTAAGTAGGTCAGCACCTGGCTTGAGCATAACATCAATAGTTGTTCTGCCATCAAGAACTTTTTCAATGCTAGCGAAACCCACGAACGAAAACACAAGTGTGGATTTTTCAGGTGCAGATATGCTGTATTTGCCATCAATATCAGAGATTGTTCCTTTTGAGGTACCTTTTACGACGACGGATACGCCCACCAAAGGCAACTCATCTTCTGATGATGTGATAACACCTGAAACATTGACGTACTGACCATAAGCGACTGTTGAGAATAGAATCATCAACATACTTACACAAAACTGTAAGCGTTTTTTCATATTAAGTGATTTTTGATGAAGAAATTAAAAAAGAAAAATTCGGCTCAAGATAGAAAGAAATTCTATACTTGAAAAAAATGAAGCTATATTGGAACTTAGTTTAAAGCTATATTTTAGGTTTTTATATCGCAAAAGGTGAAACTTTTAAGCATTTTCGCCGCCAAATTACGCTGTGTAAATGTTTGTTTCAGCAAAAGGTTTAAATGCTTTTTTTCAACATTCTGATAGTGATGATATATTCTTTAAAACCAAACTTTTTTAAAATTTTAATTCAAAAAAAATTTAGAAAGATGTTTATTATTTTGATACCCCCCCTCAGTAAAAACAGGGATTTACCTCGATATTCTACGACAGAAATCATGCTTTTACTGAGGGGGGTATTCTGACAACAATGAACAAAAAACTGTTTGATAAGAAGAGTTGTTTTAATTTCAACCGAACGCCAATTAAAGAAAAATTTGTAAATCCTGATATATTATTGCAGTCCTGTCCCTTAGAATTTTCACTATAGAAAATAAGCCGCCCTCATAATGAGAGCGGCCTACATGAATGGCTTTCACTATTTCATTCATCTAAATTTGTTATTTCTTTGTTATAACTTCTTGAATAATACGCGGTGCTGCCACATTGTAAGAATACCATAAAGTAAACGTCTTTTTCACAGGGTCATACGTATTCGGTCCATACGATTGGTTGAGTGGCGAAGGTGTTGCGCCTTTTGGGATAATCGTTACTGTATTGTCCGCATTAACTTTCAATTGCATGGCATAGCCAGCACCGCCCAAATCGCCTAATTCCGTTTCGCTTGTTGTCGCATCAACCGTTGACAATGTTTTCAAACGGTCAATAGCGCGGCTACTGGTTGCCGTTGGGTGTGTAAAATAGCCTACTGATTTGTAAGCACCATCATACTTGTTTTTGGCAATCAATTGGAACAAGGCTTTGTCTAAGCCACTTCTCACCTTATAGCCAGTAGCTGTTGCAGTAACGCCAAGTGCGTACTTTTTGGTCAAGTCCAGTTTAGACGGGTCAACTTTCAAATTGATGACTTTTGAGAATTCACCTGCGGCAAAACTCAAGTCCAACGCATCTGTTGTATAAAGCGTTGCTGGCAAAAGTTCTAACTTCGTCAGATTATTCGTGTCCGCATTGTAAGCATCAATAAGTGTTTTGTCAATTTTCAGATTAACCGTTGCAGCAGTTGCCAACGATGCTTCGGAATTGGCATCGCGTATCACCTCAAGAAGGGGTACGGTTTTCAAACCTGGGTCAGCGGAAAAGCCAACGATTGTAATGGGGTCAACCGCAGCAGGAAGGCGGAAAAAATTGTCACCTTTGCCTTCGATATTGACCACTTCTTGGGTGCAGCCACTTATCAAATGGCAGGTAACTATCGCTAATGTAAAGAATTTAATATTTTTCATTACGGAAATTATTTTAAGTTTAAAGAAGCAATTAAATTTAGTATTGAGTCTTGAACCGTGCGTATTGTGTGCTCTCAAAAGGAGACCCCTCGGTATGCACGGCTCACGAATACAAAATAAAAGACTATTTATCCCACCAGATTTTAGCATCTTGCGTGTCACCACCCGTTAAGCGACCAACTGCGGCGTTGTAGTTGTCTTTATTCAAATTCCCCTCAGTCGAAGGATAAACATAGCGACGCGGGATTTGCTTGCTGCTGTTTGTTGCTTTGACCGTTGGTTTCAAGACAGGGTAGCCTGTCCGCCGCCATTCTGACCAACCTTGTGTGCCGTCAGGATAAAACGCCAACCAACGTTGTGTACCAATTTTGATTAATGGGTCAGCCGCTAAACTTACTTTTGCATCAGCAATATAAGCCGCGTAATCAGCCGCAACGTAAACGCCCCATTGTTCCATACTCGCTTTGATGCCATTGTTGTACATTGTCGTTGCCGTTTCAGCCGTCCAACCGCGTTGTGCCGCTTCAGCACGCGCCAAATAAGTGTGTGCGGCTGTCAAGATAGCCTGTGGTGAATTTTCAGCACGTTGGCTTGCTTTGAGAATGAAACCATAGTCGGCATGACCATTGGCAAATGTGACCGCATCGTCACGTGTCAAACCATAAGGAAAGCCGACAACTGTACCACCTGCATTAGGATTGCCGAATTGTTTGACGCGCGGGTCTTTCAAATCCGTCATTGTCGCAACAATAACATCACTGATAGCATAGTCTTTACGTCCGTCATAAAGTGTGAACCATGGATTTTTGAAAGAACCGCCTGGAAATGCCAAAGTTGCATTGTCTGCATTGTCATCAATCACACCGCCACTTGCAGCCAAAGCAGCGACAGCTTCCGCTTTACCGGTTGTCGCATCTACTTTTGAAATGCGCAACGCTAAAATCAGGTGCATCGTGTTGGCAAATTTCTTCCACTTCGTCAAGTCACCACCAAAAAGGATATCACCTGAAACGCCTTTGCCACCATCGAATTGAACCACGGCTTCTTTCAACTCTTTAAACATGCCTGTATAAACCGCTTGTTGCGTATCATAAACGGGTTTAGCATCGCCTTTCAAAGCACCAGAATAAGGAATGTCACCAACCACGTCGGTCATGTACATATAGTAAAAAACCTTCAAGATACGCGCAATCGCTATTTGATTGTTGTTCGACCCGTTAACGCTAACTTTGTCTTTTGTAGCAGCATCGGTGTTATTGATGATAATGTTTTCTAAATCATACAATACACCCGCATAAACGCCAAAACCACTTGTTGGCAATGCGTACAAAGAAGCATCGGTGTATTGTGTTTCCGAATAATATTGGGCAAACAGACCACCTCTAATACCTTGTGCTGTCGCACCCATGCCAGAAATAGCATTGGTCAACAAAGCCGATGTGACAGGAACTGTTGTCGCATTCGGGTTGACATTTGTATCCCCAAAGTCGGCGACATCCTTGCAACTATTCGCAACGAATAAGCCAGATATGAGAACAATTGGAAGTAATTTATTAATTATTTTTTTCATTATGAATTATCTTTTTTGAATGAATGATGAATCTTTGAATGATGAATTTACTAAGGGGTGTATTCATCATTCATCATTATTTAGAACGTTAATTTAAGATTGAAACCCAATGAACGTGTGCCAGGTAACTGACCATTCTCTCCGTAGATATTAGAAATCTCAGACGGGTCGAAGTCTCTATTTTTAGCATAAATCAAGAATGGATTACGCGCAACAACCGAAATATTTGCCCCTTGAATTTGCTTCAAACCCAATTTAGCCATTGGAATATTGTAGCCAATACTCACTTCACGGAGTTTGATATAGCTCAAATCATAGACACTACTCTCACCAATCTGATGGTTTGTGAATTGTTGATAATAGTCTTTACCTTCTATATATTTCGTTATAGCTTTGCCATCTGCCGTGAAAGCGTCAACGCGGACACCACCACCATCAGCAACAGGCTCACGAACAGGAATACCTTTGTCGTTCAAAGCACCTGTGCGTTCCAACAAACCTGAAAATTCTCCCCAGTGGTCAGAAAGTGAATAATATTTACCTCCTTTTGAAAAGTCAATATTAAAAGTCGCCGTAAGGTCTTTGTAAGTAAAGGTATTCAAGAAACCGCCCGTGAATTTCGGCAAAACGCTACCAAAATAAGTGTTCGGTGCTTGAATATAAAATCCATTCGCATCTACAATTTTGTTACCATTCGCATCGCGTTTGAAACCACCACCGCGCAATTGACCCCATTCTGCACCCACTTGGTGTACCAAAACAGAACCATAGGTACCAGAGAAAGCACCAGAGTTGTCCTGAACAATCGCATCCACACCTTCTGCCAAAGCAATGATTTTAGATTTGTTGTTCGCAAAGTTCAAGATAGCATTCCATGAAAAATTCTTCGTCTTAATAGGCACTAAGTCAAACTGTAATTCGACACCACTACGTTCAAGTTCACCAGCATTAATCAATTTTGACGTGAAACCAGATGCACTCGTAACAGGTACACTCAAAATCTCATTAATCTTATTCTCTTTGTAATAAGTCAAGCTCATACCTAACCGGTTTTTGAAAAACCGTAAATCAATTCCTGTCTCAAATGAAGCCGAAAGTGCTGGTTTGAGACTTGGGTCAACCAGTTCATTTGGCGTACCCATCAGACCATTGCCATTCCATTTGTTTTGACCTAAAGAATAGTTCAAGTCCAAACGGTAAGGACCTAAATCAGAACCAACTTGCGCCCAACTTGCCCGGAGTTTACCGTAAGAAAGAGCTGGTATTTTCAACAAATCATTGAATACAAAACTACCACCGACTGAAGGATAGAAGTAGGAATTATTGCCTTTTGGTAAAGTAGAACTCCAGTCATTGCGTGCTGACCATTCCAAATACAACATATCTTTGAAACCAAACGAACCACGAGCATAAGCACTCCGTACTTCTTTGAGGGTTCTTGACTGTGTAACAGTTGCTGTTGTAATAGAATTAGGCAAGGCAAACAAATCAGGTACGACCAATCCGTCAACCGTATTGCCCGCGAAAGTCCGACCCACATTTTTACGAACGTTGACACCAGCATTCACATCCACTGTCAATACATCCATGAAACGGTCTGTGTAAGTTGCTAAGGCTTCGTAATTTGTTTCATTCGGACGGAAGCCACCATTTACCAAGTCACCATAGAATTGACCCGTTCCATAAGAAGCTTTTTGGCCCGTTTGGGTCGCACTCGTTTGAAGAATAACTGGCACTTTATTTTCAAAATCGAGGTTTGATTGGTCTAAACGAATAAAACCTTGAACTTTGAATTTATCATTAAATTTATACGTCGCATTCACATCACCAAACAAACGGCGACGATTGCCTTGGAATTGGAGTTGGTCAAAATAAGTATAGAAATTGTACCAATAGTTAGCACCATAAAAATCAAGGGGGCTATTCAGATAAGCACCCGGATTATTGTGGTTCCAACTTGCCAAAATACCCTCCGGAGACTTCAATGTGCTATATTGTTTCAACTTCGCCATGTCGATATTCCTGTGAAACCAAGAGTTGAACGAACCCGATGAATTGTTCGCATAGCCATCATCAAATTGACCATTTATTTTTGAAATAACATAGTTCAAATTTGTACCAACGGAAACGTGTTTACTCAAATCAAAACTCATATTCGCACCTAACAAGTATTTGTTTAATGTTGAATTTGGAACAAGACCTTTCGCATGTTGATTTGTCAAAGAGACACGCACCGAATAATTCTCGCCAGCTTTGCTGAAACTGACATTGGTATTCGTCGTTTGCCCTGTTCCGTAGAAATCACGAATATTGTTTGGCTGTGGCAACAGTTTTTCGGTTTTGCCAAACTCAGGACCTGGATACCAAGCATACCAAGGAATATATTCTTGTCCAACCATTCGGGGTCCCCAACTTGAGTCGTCCGAATAATCATGGCGATATTTGCCGTCCAACGCTTTCCATGAATCTGGCATACCCGCTTCCCAACTAAATTTTGTCAAATCGGCTTCCGCACCACCCGCATAACCATTTTGGTATTTAGGCAAAATATACACTTTGTCGAAAGTCGTACTTTGGTTGACTTGTACACCAATGCCTTTGCCTGCAGTACCCCGCTTCGTCGTAATGATGATAACACCAGCGTCGCCACGTTGACCATAAATAGCGGTCGCATTCGGTCCTTTCAGTACCGTAACAGACCCAACATCGTCCATACTTATCTCGCTCGAGTTAACGGGTGTACCATCAACAACATACAAAGGTTGTTTGTCGGTCAATGAACCCGCGCCACGAATACGAATCGTTGCATCGCGGTCAAGTGCCATACTTGATTGGCTTCGAACTTGAATACCCGACACTTTACCCGCTATCGCGTTGTTTAAACTCGATTGACGAATCGTGTTGAGTTGTTCTTCTTTGACCGTTTGTGCGGCATAAGACAGTGATTTTTCTGAGCGTTTGATGCCTAATCCGGTTACAACGTACTCTTCAAGTACAGAAGCATCTTCTTCAAGTGTCATATCTATCGCATCAGAAGCACCTATAGTGACTTCTTTAGACTTCGCACCGACATAGCTCACAACCAATATAGAAGCATTAGTCGGCACTTGGAGGGTATAATTACCGTCCAAATCAGTGATTGCACCATTTGTCGTACCTTTCACAACAACACTAACACCAACGAGTCGTTCACCATTTTTTCCAGTGACCGTCCCTTTGATTGTCCTTTGTGCTGCTGCAAAACCGACAAAGCATAGCAGCGCCATGAGGGTTATTAGAACTTTTTTCATATAAAAATTTGATTTTAAGATGAAGTAATAAAAAATAATTGCTTGGTTTATTTCAACCAATATCTTAGGGTCTTAGTGCATGATGCATCACAATTATTGTCTTCAATATCATATCAGCTTGAAATTGAACACCCCCTCAGTAAATTTAGGCAGATGTTTAGAAAGGTGTAATTTAGAGTTAAAGTATAAATATTATTGTTTTTACAAACGCCTTTAAAGTTTAAAATAGGATAGACGATTGAATCTCTGTACTTTAAAAACACCTAAAAATTAGAGCCGATGGAAATTAGAAACCGCTTGATGACCACATGCAGTAATACCAGTCTTTTTTAATTTTTTAATTAAACATTATCCGACAATTTGGATAACGGCAAGGCTTTATTTAATGACAGAAAATGAAATATCATTATGGTTTTATTCAATATTTTGTAAAATCTTTGAATCGTTTGACCCGTAAATTTTGGTATTAAAATCTTTATGAGAACGCTGTGTTTATCATAATGCTGCTTATATGATTCTTTTAATGATTAAATGTAAGTATGCAAATTTAAGAATAAAAAATCAGTCTATCATAACTTTTAGCGAATATTCACTGACTCAACAACAATTTCTTACGAAAAGATTTTCCCCTCTTTCCCAAACTCTCTCGCTACGCCCATTCGCAAATCGTCGTTTGTCAAAGTCAAATCACCACTTGAAAGGGCATTTAAACAACAATACTGAACGATATTGACAATAGACGCTCCCGACAACTCATAACGCTCTGCCAGTATTTTCAAATTGACATCATCGTCAAGTAAAACGTTTTTTGGTAAACTTTGCTGCCACAACCGCAACCGTTCTGAAACACGTGGCATCGGAAAATGTATGATAGATTGAAAACGCCTGATAAACGCTTCATCAATATTCGCTTTGAAGTTAGAAGCCAATATTACCAAACCATTAAAAGTCTCTACTCGTTGCAACAAATACGACACCTCTTGATTCGCATATCGGTCGTGCGCGTCCCGTACGCCTGTGCGTTTGCCAAACAAAGCGTCGGCTTCGTCAAAGAACAAAATCCAGTTCTTGTTTTCGGCTCTATTAAACAACTGCGCTAAGTTCTTTTCTGTCTCACCTATGAATTTGGAAATAATCATAGATAAATCAATCCGAAACACATCGCGTCCTGTCAATTTGCCCAAAAGTGCTGCCGTCAACGTCTTACCTGTCCCAGGCGGTCCATGAAACAATGCCCGATAACCTGGTTTGACTATCCGACTCATGCCCCAATCATGCAACAAGGTATCGCCATGACGCAGCCAAATTAATAACTCACCCACTTCTTGATGCGTGGCGGCAGGTAAAACCAAATCATCCCATGTCATATTTGTTTCAAGACATTCGGCGGGAAAACTCGTCGTAAAACGGGGCTTCGACAATTTGCCAAGCGTAAATAATTCTACAAATTCAGTAGACATTTTCAGTTTCCCACTCATTAACGGTTCACCCTCAATGGATTCGTCAACCCATAAGACTTGCTTTTGGCTAAAAAAATGGTCTTCACCAAACAGGTCTTGCATCTTAAAACGTTTCTCCCAATCATCACCTGCCAGAATAAACAACACCGTTTCACCCGTCGGTAAAAAACCGCGAAACTGCTTGCCACGCACACCGCCTATCTGCGGAAAGTCCGTTGGTTTATCAAAAAAGGTGTGCATAATGGTATCGAAAAAGTCGGGCTGCACGTGTGGCATAAGTGCTACGAGCAAAGTAATCAGTTCATCACGATTCAAATCTTGCGTTTTGATGAACATACTGAGGGGGTCACTTGCCGTTGATAGGTCAGGCAAGGGTACATCTTCAATCGTTGGAAATGAGTTTTCAACATTGAAATACTGCGCCAATCGGCTTTGGATGCTGAGGTTTAAAAAGTTTAAAAATGCTATCATTGTGGTTGTTTAGACAGAAATTAGGTTATGATGCGCTATTCATTTAGGTTTATATTCACCCTTTGCAAACCAAGCATTGAGCTTAGGATTTACAGCTGCCAATTTCTTCGTTACAAAGAATGAATACGCTTCTGCATAATACTCTTCTGGCTTATGAGGCCAGCTTTCGACCGCATATTTGGTCATATTGGCTTCTGTTGGAGGAATATGCTCCTTGTCCACAAATTCTACAAAAGTCTGAATAATGGCTTTGCGTTCATGCGCTAAGGCTTGTGCTTTTGCCGATTTAAACAAGTCGTCTTGTGCCTTTT
>JAYTUQ010000468.1:0-13860 GCA_043744455.1 Saprospiraceae bacterium
ATTGCCATAACCTCTGATATTGAAAGATTGACCCGCAGAGACGGTTCTTCTTTGCATAAAAACACCCGGCACGTTAGCGTTAATGGCATCGTCGAGGTACAGACCCGCACTGCGTTTCAACTCGAGAGGATTCAATTTGACAATAGAAACAGGTTGACGCAACATCGTTTTGTTCGCTGCGGAAGTGGCGGCGATTTCGATTTCATCCAAGTTAATAATTTTAGTTGTGTCTTGTGCATACACCATGTTGCCAATAAAAAGAACGGCTATAAATAAGAAGATTTTTTTCATTTTAAAATATTTTGACTGTAGGATAAAAAGATAACTCACATTAAGTAGGTACTCAACGTAAAGCATAGCCCCAATGTGCATGGAGCAAAAGGGAGCTTATTTTACAAAAAATAAAAAGATATTCTTAGCACTGAAGTAACTTGTAAAAAATAATAAATAGTTACCAAAACTAAGCAAAAGAAATGCCTTGCGGTGGTGGCGTGACAATGTCTCGAAAGGCAGATGAGAGAAAGGGTGTTGGATGGCTCGAAACTGTTTTTTTAGGGTGAAATACTGAGGGGGGTGATTTTATAAAAATAAAAGTATTTTCAAACACATAGCTGTTTTGGATTTGCTTAAAGACGCGTGACATTTTATTTTTAAAATTGCCCTCTGTTGTTGTATTTTCAAGCAATAAGGTATTAAATTCTGCTGCAAGCTGTGTTTCAACATGGTCTTTGTAGCAGTAAACGAGGATAGAATCGCCTGTTTCAATGGTTTTTACAACATCAAATCGTTCCTTATCTTTTGTAAATTCATGCGTACCTACCTTAAAATCGGATTTATGAAATGTGAAATGTGTTAAAGAAACTTCGTCTATATTTTGGCTTAAAAAAGTCTTCATTTCGTGCCGCCATTCAGCTAGAACAAAATGAAAATTGATGATAAAACCAATTGAATTATACATCAATAAGACAGAAAACAATAAAATAATCCCTTTTTTCACGCCTAAAAGATTTTTAAGTACGTAAAGGTAAAATTATCAAACATATTTATACACTTTTAAAAATTTACTGAGGGAGTTACTAAAAATGTCCCCCCCTCAGTACACGTACTGTCCTTAATCCATCTTTAATTCTTTGCGAGGAAGCAAGCCATCACGTTGCGCTGTGTGCCAAATAAACGACGCAATAATCGTCGCCGCTTGTTTCAAATCGGCTTCAATCAAGTGGTCGAAAGTATCCATATTCGTGTGGTGTGTCCGAGTCATGTATTCAATCGGGTCTTGAATAAATTGAAAACCTGGGATACCTGCCGCATCAAACGACAAATGATCAGTGCCACCTGTGTTAGAAATCGTTATGGTAGTCGCTTGAAGGTCTTTGAAGGGTTCTAACCACGTTCTAAAAATCGGACGCACCTCTTCATTGCCTTGTAAATAGATGCCCCGAATTTTACCCGTACCATTGTCTAAATTATAATAAGCCGATATTTTAGCTTGTTCGGGCTTCAATGATTGCACTGTACGGGCTTTTATTTCTGCAAAATGTTGATTCACATACGCCACCGAACCAAACAAACCCTGTTCCTCGCCTGTCCATAAAGCCATGCGCAAAGTACGTCGGGGCTGTACGCCCGTTTCTTTGATGGTCTCCATCAAAATACGTGCAGCTTCCATCATCACCGCTGAACCCGCAGCGTTGTCCGTTGCCCCTGTGGCAGATTGCCACGAATCGAGGTGTGCGCCAAACATAACGACCTCTTCTTTCAAATCCGAACCAGGTATTTCAGCGATGAGATTGTGCTCCATTTTGTCGGGATTCGTGTATTTTGCCTTGATTGCCATGCTTACTTTTACAGACAAACCCTTTTGAGCTAAGCGGAATAAGCGGTTATATTGCTCTGCGTCAATCGTCATTTGTGGCAATACTTCTGCGCCTTCATCGCGTGCTTGACCATCTTTTGCAGAAGCTCCTGAGACGAAAATAGTGCCTAAATCACCAGCAAAACTGCGGTCAATTGTTCCCAATGGTTTTTCATCGTACAACATTTTTTTCATGGCTTTACTAAATTCATTGTCGCCAAAACCGAAATTCCGTAATGTTCGTGGTGTTGGTTTTGAGGCATTTGCCAATTCTAACAGCGAAGAGTCGTTATAGCGTTTGGTAGGTGCATCGAAGGTAAGTTTGACGTTGCGGACGGTATCCATTAACACAAATTTACCTGTCAATTTGCCTTTGTATTTTGCCAATTCTTCAAGCGTATTGGCTTTAAAATAAACCACTTCACCTGTCAAAATGCCATTTGTGGAAGGTGACCAAGCTTTAGGATAAGCAATTAAGGGATAATAAGAAGGCTCAACAGCATGGGCTTCAAAATGCTCCAATTCCCAACCTCTGCCGAAAGGTCCCCATGCTTCGGTGTGTACGTTCTTCAAACCCCATGTCCCTAATTGGTCTTGCGCCCATTTGGTCGCTTTATCGAGCATGGGCGAGCCTGTTAGACGCGGTCCATAAACATCTGTGAGATAAAAAGCACTTTCCATGACTTTGCTTTGTTCCATGCCATGTTTGCGGATGATTTTGTTGATTTTGTCGTCTGCTGCATCTTGTGTAAATGCGTTGTGCGAGAATAGCGCGCAGATTACGCCCACTATTAATAGTTTTTTCATACGAGTTGGTTTGTAAATTGATTTGAATGAATGATTGAAATTTTTTCTCGAAGATAAAAGCATTTATGAAGACACAGACATCTGGCGTAGTTTTTTTTAGTTAAAGAACAAGCTTGTTGCCTAAAAAACATTTTCCTCCCCCTCAGTATAAAATACAAAAAATGTTAAAAAACGCTTAAACTCATTGTCATTAACCGATTCTTCAATACATTCACGTTTCAAACCAGTCACTAAACCGCATCGTTAAAAATCAAAATGGCGATGATGCGCTCAAAACTTAACAAATAGCATGAAAAACGAGAAAAAATTCAACATACTATGTGTCTGTATGTTTTTAAACGCTTACGCACTATTCGCACAACAAACAGGTTATGCGTGTTATTATTCTGAAAAACTATGCGGTAGAAGAGTGGCAAGAGGTGAAAAACTCGATTGTCAAAAGCTGACAGCCGCGCATCTTAAATATCCATTTGGCACTAAAGTACGTGTCACTAACCTCAACAATGACAAAAATGTCGTCGTCACCATCAATGATAGAGGACCTTTTAGCAAAAAAGATATTATTGATTTGACACCCGCGGCGGCAAAAAAGATAGGTTTAACACAGCGTTTAGGCCGCATCAAAGTAAAAATAGAAAAGGTTGAGGAGTAGTTATGAATTATGAGTTATGAGTTATGAGTTAGCAGTTGTCTCATAATTCATAATTCATAACTACTTAAATTGCCATACGAGGCAGCGGGGCAACATCTTGACCGACAAAATCATCCACCAAATATTTGAAAAAAGCCGATGTCGCTATCATGCCTGCATTGTCGGTACAATATTGAAAACTTGGAATGTACGTTTGCCACCCCTCAGTCATACCCGCTTGTGTTAAGGCTTCGCGCAAACCTGAATTAGCAGACACACCGCCTGCAATGGCAATTTCTGTAATGCCCGTTTCATGCGCCGCTTTTTTCAATTTTTTCATCAAAATAGAAATGATGCGTGTTTGTATCGAAGCACAAATATCATTCAGATTCTCTTCTATAAACTGTGGATTTTCCTTTTGTTTCTTTTGTAAAAAGTATAAAATAGCCGTTTTCAAACCACTGAAACTAAAATTTAACCCTTCGATATTGGGTTCTGTAAATTCAAAACGCGGTGTGCCTAACTTCGCTAATTTGTCAATAATTGGACCTGCTGGATAACCCAAACCCAATATTTTGCCTGTTTTATCAAATGCTTCTCCTGCGGCATCATCTGTTGTTTGCCCAAGGACTTCCATACTGAGGGGGTCATTGACACGCACAATTTGGGTATGCCCACCCGAAACGGTTAAGCATAAAAAAGGGAATTTTGGACGCGGGGCTTCCGCAAAATGTGCCAAAACGTGCGCACTCATGTGGTTGACCTCAATCATTGGCACATCTAAAGCCAATGCAAAAGCTTTTGCAAACGATACACCCACTAATAGTGAACCCATCAAACCTGGTCCACGTGTGAATGCCACGGCATCAATATCTTGTTTTGACACATTGGCTTTTTTCAATGCCAAATCAACCGTTGGAACGATATTTACTTGATGCGCCCTTGAAGCCAACTCTGGCACAACGCCGCCGTATTGCTCATGAACCGTTTGATTAGCAACGCAATTGCTTAATATTTCAATATTTTCGCTTGAAAATGCTTGATTTTCAAACGACTTTGTACCCCTCAGTACCGCAGCCGAAGTATCGTCGCAAGAGGATTCAATGGCGAGTATCGTGACGATGTTTGGTTGTTTCGTTTTAATGGACATTATAAAAATAGATTATTAGGAAAGGCGCAAAAGTACATGTTCAGAGGGAGTTTGCAAAACGATTTTATAGTTCATGATAAGATTCATTATTTTTAAATGAATAGAGAGAGATTAATGAACCTCTTGGACAAATGTGATAATTACCCCTCAGTATAAAAAACAAAAATGCCAAGACGTAACAACCACGCTTGGCATTTTACCTATATAAAAAAATCAATCTAAGCAACTGCTGACATTGCCATAAGCGACATCATTTGCTCCAAATGCCCGTTTTTCACCTCTTTTTCTCGGTCGGCAATCGTAATGAACTGGTCATACAAATCATTCAAATTGTAGTTTTCTACTGGAAAACCCAATAATTGCAAGCGATAACGCAATGCCGCACGACCACTACGAGCGGTCAAAACGATGCTCGATTCAGAGACACCCACATCCAATGGATTGATGATTTCGTAGTTTTCGCGGCATTTTATCACGCCATCTTGATGAATGCCTGATGAATGTGCGAAAGCATTTGAGCCAACAATTGCTTTATTGGGCTGTACCATCATGCGCATCTTTTCACTCACTAATCTACTGAGGGGGTACAATTGTTGTGTTTGAATATCGGTATAAAGACCCAATTCTTCATGTTGACGCATCACCATCACCACTTCTTCAAGGCTTGTGTTGCCCGCCCGTTCGCCGATACCATTGATAGTACATTCTATTTGACGTGCCCCATTCATTACAGCCGAAATCGAGTTCGCTGTAGCCAAACCTAAGTCGTTGTGACAATGCGCTGAAATCGTTGCTTTATGGATATTCGGCACATTATCGACCAAATATTTAATCAAACGACCGTATTGTTCAGGCAAACAATAGCCTGTTGTGTCGGGAATATTCACCACCGTTGCACCTGCTTTGATAACCGCCTCGACTAATTTAGCCAAAAATTCAGGGTCTGAACGACCTGCATCTTCACAGAAAAACTCAATATCTTCTACCGATTTCTTAGCATATTTTGTTGCCCAAATCGCCCGTTCGATGATTTCTTCTCGTGTCGAATTGAATTTATGAATGATGTGGAAATCACTTGCGCCAATACCTGTATGAATACGTGGGTATTTGGCATATATCAAAGCACCTGCCGCCGCATCAATGTCTTTTTGAACGGACCGACTCAAAGCACAAACGGTCACATGTTTGATGATTTTAGAAATTTGCGTAACCGAGTCGAAATCGCCTGGACTTGAAATTGGGAAACCCGCTTCGATGATATCAACGCCTAATTCTTCGAGTGCCCTTGCGATTTCCAACTTCTCGGGAAGGTTCAATTTGCAGCCTGGTACTTGTTCGCCGTCGCGTAATGTTGTGTCAAAAATTTTAACTTTATCTGCCATTATTTTTAATTTTATGATTCGATGTCTGTAACTGTAACTTTAAGAACATAAATTTACGGCGAACGTTCGCTGCAACATAAGCAAGTTTGAATACGCACTACGTATTCAAATTTAATTTATAACTTTGCAAGACATTGATTATCAAATACTTATTACTTAATTTAATACGATGCCTACTCACATTCAAGATAACTTGTTTCAACTTATCAAGACGTTAGAGAAAGCCGAAAAGCGCAACTTTCGGCTCTATGTTACCCGGAATCAGTCGAGTGAAGACTTGAAATTCTTACACCTGTTTGATATACTCGATAAATCGAAAGAATATGATGAACCGACGATTTTTAAGAAAGTACCTGAGATTAGAAAGGAGCAATTATCGAATCTGAAAGCGCATTTATACAAACAATTGCTTACGTCATTACGCCTATTGCATAAAAATAAAAATGCGGATATTGATATACGAGAACACCTTGACTATGCTAAAGTATTGTATAATAAAGGATTATACATCCAATCGTTGCGTATTTTAAACAAAGCCAAAGACATGGCGAATACCAACCACCAATATTTTTTGAAACTCGAAATCGTTGAATTTGAGAAACTAATTGAAAGTCGTCACATTACCCGCGCCCACGACGGACGTGCGGATGAACTGGCAGAAGAGTCTGCTGAAACAATGAAAGGATTGATTAACACCAGTCATTTGTCCAATTTGTCATTGCAATTGTATGGCATGTATTTACATATGGGGCATGCCAAAAATGAAGCAGATTGGCAACGGGTCAGTGATTTTTTAAAGACTAATACCGCCAATTTACCCCCCCTCAGTAAAATGGGCTTTTTTGAAAAAGTATATTTGTATCAATGCCATGTGTGGCAAAGTTATATTGCTCAAAATTGGAAAAATTACTATCGGTATGCCTACAAATGGGTCGAACTGTTTGAGGATGAACCGATTATGAAAATCAATGACACATCTTTATATCTCAAAGGTGTTCATAATTTGCTCAATGCTTTGTATATGGCTTTAGATCACACGCGTTTGTCTATGATTTTGGATAATACTGAAAAGTATTTGTCTCGACACGCCGATGTTTTAGACGAAAACACGCGGACTTTGGCGTTTCATCATCTTTATTCCGCCAAAATCAATAAACACTTTTTGGAAGGCTCTTTTACTGAGGGGGTGCAATTGGTGCCTAAAATCGAGGCACAACTCAAAGAGTTTTCAAAAACCTTAGACGAACACCGCATTTTGGTTTTTTATTATAAAATTGCCTGTCTCTACTTCGGTAGCGGCAATTATGACAAAGCGATTGACTATTTGAACAAAATTATCAACCTCAAAACGGGCAATCTACGCACTGATATTCAATGCTTTGCGCGTATGTTGCATTTGATTTCTCATTACGAAAAAGGACATTTTGCTTTGTTGGAATACCTCATCAAATCCGTTTATCGCTTCTTGTCCAAAAATGGTGATATGTCGGGTGTGATGCAAGAAGTTTTGAAATTCCTCAAACGTGCCTTGTTTATGAAGCAAAAAGACTTAAAAAACGAATTCGCTGAACTCAAAAACCGTTTGGAAGATTTGGCTCAAAACCCTTTTGAACGTCGCTCGTTTGTTTATCTCGACATCATTTCGTGGCTTGAATCAAAAGTTGATGGTAAAACGGTGGAATCAGTCAGTCGCAAGAAGTTTTTGAGTCGGGCGTTGCATGATGTGCGGGTGGCAGCTATTTTGCGACAAGGGTAAATACTGAGGGGTTATTGACAAGCGAATAGACTATTATTTAACAATAGATTTAGTTCAATTTTTATAGAGATAATGATATTAAGTATGTATTTTTGCTAAAAAAGTATTCATCATGAAACCATCCATTATTCATACTGACCCAGATATTCTAAGCGGTGTACCTGTATTCCGTGGGACACGCGTACCAATCGAAATTTTGTTTGACTATTTACAAGAAGGTACTATCGAAGACTTTCTGCACGGTTATCCGCACATTACGCGTTCAATGGTCAATGAGGTATTAGCTTTGGTTGCAGAACAATTTAAACAGAAAGAGCCCCAAAATGATGCTTATGAAATTGCTGCTTGATGAACAATTAGACATCAATATCAAATCACAACTTAAAGGCATTGATGTTTTTTCTGTTCGTGATATGGGTTGGCTGGGATTGAAAAACGGAGAACTTCGTGATAAAATGAATGAAAATAACTTCCAATTGTTTTTAACGGCTGATAAAAATCTACCTTTTCAGCAAAATTTTGAAAAAATCAATTTTACGATTCTTTTATTTGATACTCCAGCTATGCGTTGGCGGTATCAACAACTTTTTATTGCGCCTATCCAATCGTTTTTGGATAATATGCCTAACCCCTTACCAAAACTTGTTCATTTCACTATTACAGAAGTGAGTAAAGGACAGAAAAAAGAAGCACTCAAAACACGATTGCCTGTTGATCAAATTTTGTTTCTTGAATTTCCGTTTATGCCTTCTGAATAAAAGCAACGCAGACAGCCTTTATATCATGTCATTGATTTTCCCATCAAAGATATACAAAACAGACGCTCACTGTTTTTTTGCAGTAAACGATAACACTTGTAGGCAAAATAACGCGCATCATCCTGTTTTTATCTCATATCATTAACTGTTCTTCTTTAGATTGACAAGTTCCGTAAAACTCCTTGCAGCATTTGTGAAGTCTGAAGGAACAAGCACAATGGTGGTTGTATTGTTGTCAATACCAATTTCAGACAACATTTGCATGCGTCTTAATTCAAGTGCAATGGGGCTGCCTTCCATTTCTTTCGCGCCTTGTGTCAATTTGATAGAGGCTTCTAATTCTGCTTCTGCTTTTACGATTCTTGCCCTCTTTTCTCTGATGGCTTCCGCTTCTCGTGCCATAGCTCTTTGCATAGCTTCTGGAATTTCAACATCTTTCATTTCAACCATTTCAATCTTTATGCCCCAAGGCTCTGTTGTTGTGTCAACAATTTTTTGGAGTGTGCCATTTATTTGTTCGCGTTCTCTCAAAACTTCGTCAAGTGAGTGTTGTCCAATAATGTTACGTAGGGCTGTAACAGAAAATTGATATACGGCTTTGTTATAATCGGCGACTTTAATTATCGCATTTTCAGGATTTATGATTTTGAACCAAAGCACAGCATTCACTTTGATGGTTACACTGTCTTTTGTTATCGTCTCCTGTTGTTCCAAATCAACTGTTTTTGTTCTGATATCAACTTTTTGCTGTCTTTCTATAAATGGGATTATCCAATAAAGCCCAGGTCCTTTCACGGATTGAAATCGTCCAAGCCTGAACACAATGGCACGTTGATATTCTTGTGCAATGCGCAGTCCAGAAAGCAGAATGACAGCAATAATGCCTAAAATTTCTATGGTTCCCATAATTTTTCTTTTTGTTTTTGACCCTTGTGTTTGGTGTTGTGTTGCCACGTCACTTACAACTTTGATAGCACACAAAGTACTCTCTCTACGTTACTTTGTGTTGTTCACAAAAGTAAGATAGATATGGGACTTTGTTGCAAGTTATATTTAAAGCCTTTTCTAAAATCTTTGTTGCCTTAATGATTATCTGTTGCAGTCACATTTGGTTACAACCGTTGCTCCTATGACTATTGAATCGACCCCCTCAGTAAAACACTTTCATCAGACGAAATTCCAAGGTTTAAAGACCCAAATACATAATGTGGTTGGTTAAAAACCAACACCAACGCTGTCATTTATTTGTTTTGTATGAGCGTTCAAAAAATGATGAATACTGTATGCCAGATGGTTTGAAGATATTTTCATAATTTAATATGCTTTAACCATTCATTAACCTATTAAAAAATAAAATTTAGAATCTTTTGAACAATTTATCTTATATTTACAACGTATTAGAATCATATTATAAACTTAAAAAAACATCAAAAATGCAAAGATTATTTAAAATACCAGCCATTGCTCTAAGCTTAGTTGCCTTGCTTTTCCTTTTTTCTTGTCAAAAGACTAATTTAGACAACATTCCAGCAAATCACGTAAGTGCCTCATCCGATGCCCTTTCATCTGCCAACGGAGAAGAAAGATTTGTACCAAATGAGCTTTTAGTAAAATTTAAAGCTGGAACAAGCCAGTCCGCCAAAGACCAAGTACTATCTAAACTTAATGCTCAATTAAGTGAAAGAATTCTAACTAAAGCCATGCAAAAATCTGGTGATGCAGATGGAATTTATTTATTAAAAGTCTCTTCATCTGCACTTGATGCCATCTCAAAAGCAAAAGGTTTTAGCGAAGTAGAATATGCAGAACCTAATTTTATTTATACGCACAATGCTGCTTCTAATGATCCATACTTCACCAATGGTTCATTATGGGGCATGTACGGAGATGCAACATCTCCAGCTAATCAATTTGGCAGTCAAGCTGGGGAAGCATGGGCTGCTAATCATACGGGTTCTAACACGGTATATATAGGTATCATTGATGAAGGATATATGCTTACCCACGACGATTTAAAAGATAACGCCGGAACAACAGGTGACGTAATTGATGGTGTAGACAATGACGGTAATGGATATATTGATGATGTCAACGGTTGGGATTTTGTAAATAATGACAACACAGTTTTTGATGGCGTAGACGATAACCACGGCACTCATGTTGCTGGCACAATAGGTGGCCGCGGCGGCAATGGTATCGGTGTAGCGGGTGTTTGTTGGAATGTAAGTTTACTGAATGCCAAATTTTTAGGTACTAATGGTGGAACCACTGCTAACGCTATCTTAGCAGTGGATTATTTTACAGGCTTAAAAAATAAAGGCGTTAATATAGTAGCGACTAATAATTCGTGGGGTGGCGGAGGCTATTCGCAAGGTCTGAAAGACGCTATTGGAAGAGCGGGGGCGGCAGGGATTTTATTCATTGCAGCAGCTGGTAATGACGGTTTAAACACCGAGGTCAATACCAGCTATCCTTCAGGTTACGATAACGATAACATTATTGCTGTAGCCTCTATAACCAGCTCGGGTGCTATATCAAGTTTTTCTAATTATGCTGTAAGTAAAGTGGATATTGGTGCTCCAGGATCTGGCATTAACTCAACTGTACCTATTAGAAGTAAAGGCAAAGTTATATCTTCTTATGCCTCTTATAGCGGTACTTCCATGGCAACACCGCACGTGACAGGCGCCGCCGCTCTTTATGCCGCGTCTAATCCGGGTGCTACTGCTGCTACGATAAAAGCAGCCATCTTAAACGCTGCGGTACCAACTGCTTCTTTAACTGGTAAATGTGTAACGGGTGGTAGGCTGAATGTTAGTTT
The DNA here is from genome assembly GCA_043744455.1 of Saprospiraceae bacterium. Taxonomy (GTDB): domain Bacteria; phylum Bacteroidota; class Bacteroidia; order Chitinophagales; family Saprospiraceae; genus JAAFJT01. The sequence continues at coordinate 11,161 of JAYTUQ010000468.1, forward strand.
ATTCTAAATAAATCAGTAAAGAAAGAATAACGCAATAGCCCAATAGATGTCTGTCTATTGGGCTATTCTTTTTTTAAAAGACGCAACCACCCCCTCAGTATTTATCTTTCCAGTTTAAATCCTACGTCTGTTGCTGGTCGTTTATCCGCATTGGCAACTTTCCAGCCTGTTCGATACATCCAGTCTGCCATCTTCTTTAATTTAGGATAATTTATATTCTCCGCATTGTCCTGTGGCGTATGATAATCAGGATGCAAAAGAGTCGTGTACATAAGAGCAGGTATGCCTAATCGGGCATAAGGCAAATGGTCGCTTCTAAAATACCAACCTTCAACATGCGTTACTTCGTCCCATGTCTCATCTAATTTAAATTTGGGACCTTCCTTATTAGCCGCGAGTGCCATACTGACCAAATCCAAAGAATTCCGGTGCGGTGGTTTTACACCCAATATTGTGGCACTATCTATGTGGTTTCTTCCAATCATATCACCATTTAAAACAGCAACAATATTCTTAAGCGGTACTGTGGGATGTGCCGAATAATATCTCGAACCCATTAAACCTCTTTCTTCGGCACCATGTATCACAAATAAAATAGACCGCTTTGCTGGATTTTTGACAAATGCTCGCGCATTGGCAAGCATGGCAACATTGACACTGCCATTGTCATCTGCACCATAATAAATAGAGTCATTTTTAATTTCATTTCTGACACCATGTGCATCTGTATGTCCACTGTACAAAAGATATTCAGACTTTAATTTGGCGTCTGTTCCTGCAATCATACCCACAACATTCACAGAAGGATATGCATATTTTGAGACAATAATATGTGCTTTTATTGTACCTGTATTTTGCGCCAATTCTTTTTTTGCTTCAGCATGAAGCCAAATAACTGGCGCTGTCGTTGTCACATTCATGTTAGGACCACCATCAATCTCATAACTCCCCCTTTTATAGTTTTCGTTGGCATCATCCCATGCTTTTTCCGCCGTTTCATCGGCAATAAAGATTATAGCTTTTGCACCTTTTTTCAATAAAGGTAAGCCATACTTAATAAATATATACCTATTGTAACGCCATGTGGGCAGCGAAACATTCAAATCAATACCTTTTGGATCCGCTTCAATGGCAACAACTTTATCTTGTACCACTGCGCCCGTATCAATATTCAAAGCATTACCTAAATACACAATAGGGGCATCTATCGTAATGTTTGCCATTTGTGAGATAGCAACATCTTTCCATAACACCAATGACTTGTTATTTATGGTTATGCTAGAGTTTTCAGCTATATGGTTGCGCCATAAATTAAAAAATTGAAAATAAGTGCCATCGTCACCTGCGGGTTTTATGCCTATCGCTTTATACTTTTCAGCCAACCAAGCAGCTGCCTTCAATTCATCTAAAGTACCAGCAGAACGACCCCTAAAATGGGCATCAGCAAAAGCATATAAATCCTTCTTTAAATCTTCCGTTCGTATAGCATTTAAGGCGGGAGGATTGCTTAATTGCGCAAACATGATGTTTGTAGCGATGACTAATAAGCAGATGACTTTAATTTTTTTCATGTTGAAAAGTTTTGATTTTAGCATTAATTTGATGAAAATGAAAATGGCGTTTTATACAGTGAATCTTAACAACTGGAAATGTAGCAAATTTTTAAAGACTTTATGAATCTTTAAATTGTACAATCAAACCAATGGCTTTTAATGTCTTGCAAAAAATACAGTTTATTGTTGGTTTTCATAAAATTATGTACCCCTCAGTAGTTCAACCAAAAAGTTCATTGTATTAATTTTAAGGTGCGTCGCACCGATACCGTTTATAGGAAAACAACAAACACCTATTTTTCCTAAGGTGCGTAGCACCGTCACCGTTTTAATTTGTTATTTTCAATATTTAATACGAAATAAAATTTGGTGACGATGCTACGCACCTTAAAACACGCTTAATTCTATTTTTCTATAAACGGTTTCGGTGCTACGCACCTTTCAATAAAATTATTTCAACGAACTTTTTTGTCAGAGTACTCAGTATAAGACATCAAAAATCAACAACAGCGTTGCTGTTGGACTGATAATCATAAGGGATTTTTGTGAAAAATCATACACAAGATATCTTTTATTAATACAGAACCCTATCTTTGTCAAAACATAGAACAAAATGAAATTAACAGTTAAAGTAACATCTCAAAGTGAATTAGAAAAAATAATCCTTTTTTTCCAAACGCTCAATTTGGATAGTATTCGTGTCGTCATTGACTCTTTGACTCCTACGCCTAAAAAAAACAATAAAAAGACAATGAGATTGACTAAAGGAGATAAAACCTTAGACCCTTCTGATTTATTTGGTATGTGGAAAGACAATCCTAAGACTATTGTAAATATTCGTCAAAAAGCGTGGGAGCGCACCGAAAATTTATAACTTTAAACAAACTTCACTATGGTTTTATGTGATACAAACATATATACCCCCTCAGTATTTTTACGCTCTTCTACCCTTTCTCTACGATTTCTATTTCTTCTTGCGTTAAACCATACAAACCAATATCAGCGTTGTCGTTCGTATGTTTTGTATAAGTGTTTAAAAATAAGGAATACTATTCAGTAAGTCATACTTTTTGTGCCCAAAACCGTCGCATACTTTGAGATATGCGCTCCAACAACTCAGGTGAAAAGTCTTTGCGATAGTAGCGTT
>JAYTUQ010000469.1:0-3515 GCA_043744455.1 Saprospiraceae bacterium
CCACGGCTACGGCGAAACCAAACCAATTGCCCCCGGCAACAACGAAGAAAATCACCAGCTAAACCGCCGATGTGAATTTACCATTTTAAAGAATTAAAGCTTTTTTTGGAGCCCGGCGAAGGAATTACTATTAAGCTTCATTGGCGTCGCACTCTTGTACAGTATCGCTTTATTGGGCTTTTATCGGCGTGATAGGTTGGTGGTAATTTTTATTCAAACTGTTTTGGATGTATTGAGGCAATAGTTTATTTTTTTGGCCAACTATACAAACGTAGCGTGCAATGTGTATTGAACACCCTAAATTACCTTAACATTCTTTATATTCGTACATAAAAATTATGGCATTAAGTTGGAATGAAATAAAAGATAGAGCCTTAAACTTTTCAAAAGAATGGGCCGACACTTCCAACGAAGAAGCAGACGCAAAACCTTTCCTGTTTGAGTTCTTCAACGTTTTTGGAATTAGCAGCAAAAGAGTTTCGACTTTTGAACATCGGGTAAAAAAACTGGACGACAAAGATGGCTATATTGACCTGCTTTGGAAAGGAACAATTTTAATAGAAATGAAAAGTCGGGGTAAAAATCTTGACAAAGCTTTTACACAAGCCAAAGATTATTTACACGGACTGAAAGAACACGAACTGCCAAAATATATTCTCATTTCAGACTTTGAGAATTTTAGACTGTACGACCTTGAAGAAAATAAAATTGTTGCGTTCAAATTAAAAGAACTTATCAGTAATGTTCAGCATTTTGGCTACATCTTAGGTTACTCAAAAAAAGTTTACGCAGCGCAAGATCCGGCAAACATAAAGGCAGCCGAGTTAATGGGAAAACTACACGACCGATTAGAAGAAATTGGTTACACGGGGCATCCATTAGAAGTTTACTTGGTTCGTATTTTGTTTTTATTGTTTGCAGAGGACACCACTATTTTTAACAAGCAACAATTTCAAGAATACATTGAACAACGAACCAATGAAGATGGCAGCGACCTTGCATCTAAATTGCAAGAACTTTTTCAAGTTTTAAATACACCAAAAGAAAATCGCTTTAAAAACCTCGATGAGCAGTTGGCAGATTTTCCCTACGTAAACGGGAAATTATTTGAAGAAAACTTGCCTACAGCAAGCTTTGATAGCAAAATGCGGCAAGCGTTGTTAGCCTGTTGTTATATTGACTGGAGTAAAATATCACCAGCTATTTTCGGCTCCATGTTTCAAAGCGTAATGAACCCAAAAGAACGGAGAAACTTAGGAGCTCATTACACCAGCGAAACCAATATTTTAAAACTCATTAAACCGCTGTTCCTTGACGAACTTTGGGCAACATTTGAAAGCATAAAAGACAACAAAAACAAACTTCCCGACTTTCATAAAAAACTAAGCACACTCAAATTTCTTGACCCTGCTTGTGGTTGTGGTAATTTTTTGGTTATCACCTACCGGGAGTTGCGTTTGTTAGAATTGGAGATTTTAAGAGTATTACATAAATCAGGACAACGAGTAATTGACGTAAGAGATATTATCTGGCTTGATGTTGATATGATGTACGGAATTGAATACGAAGAATTTCCTGCAAGAATTGCCGAGGTTGCCATGTGGTTGATAGACCACCAAATGAATATGCAAATAAGCAATGAGTTTGGGCAATACTTTGTGAGGTTGCCACTTAAAAAGGCGGCTAAAATTGTACATGGAAATGCGTTACAAATGGAGTGGAGTGATTTATTAGAAAAACAAATTCTTGAAATAGAATCTGAAAATACCACCTTAATTTTAAATGAACCACAAGCGGAATATCAAACAATAAATGTTAGAACAAAAAGCCTAACTATAATTGATGAAAGGAATTTTGGTGCGGAGAAAATTACTTTTAAAAACTCATTTGATTATATATTAGGAAATCCGCCTTTTATCGGAAGTGCTTATCAAACAGAAACGCAGAAAAAAGATATGGAGTTAATCTTTTCTGGTCTTAAGAGTTATGGAATGTTAGATTACGTAGCTGCTTGGTATAAGAAGGCAGGGCAATTAATAATGAATACAAATAGCAAAGTCGCATTTGTCTCAACCAACTCTATAACGCAAGGTGAACAACCAGGAATATTGTGGACAATTCTTTATAATCTATACAAAGTAAAAATCCACTTTGCACACCGAACTTTTAGCTGGAGTAATGAAGCGAAGGGAAATGCTGCAGTGCATGTAGTTATTATTGGATTTGCAAATTTTGACATTCCCAATAAAACAATTTATGAGTATGAAAGCATCAAAAGCGAAGCCCATGCAATAAAAGTAAAAAATATAAACCCTTACTTGGTAGAAGGGAAAGACCTTGTCTTAATGTCAATCTCACAACCAATTTGCAAAGTTCCAAAAATGCAATCAGGAAGTGCAGCAAGAGATGGTGGCTTTTTGATTTTAAAAGACGATGAAAAAAAAGAACTTGTTGTTCAGAACAAATCGATAGAAAAGTATTTTAGCCGATTTATTAGCGGTGATGATTTCATTAATAATGTTACCCGATGGTGCATTTGGTTGAAGAATGTAAACCCAACTGATTTCAGAGAGGTAAAGGAATTTCAGAAAAGATTTAAAGCAGTAAAGGAGTTCAGAGAAATCAGTACAAGAATTGGAACAAAAAAGATGGCTGAATTGCCCTATTTATTTGCAGAAGAAAGACAACCCGAAAATGATTTTCTCGTCATCCCAAAGGTTTCATCAGAAAATAGAAGATATATTCCGATAGCATACCTAACTAAAGATTACATCGTATCTGATAAAACATTTGTTATACCCAATACTACATTGTTTCATTTTGGAATTTTAACCTCCACGATGCACATGGCATGGATGAGAGCTACATGTGGAAGGATGAAAAGTGATTACAGTTATTCAAACACTATTGTGTATAATAATTTCTCTTGGCCTCAAAATCCAACAGACAAACAAATAAAAGCGATAGAAACGGCGGCACAAAAAGTATTGGATGCAAGGCTGCAATTTCCAAACAGTTCATTGGCCGACCTTTACGATCCTTTAACAATGCCACCAGTTTTAATAAAAGCACACAATGAGTTAGACAAAGCAGTGGACCTGGCTTACAGGCCACAAGCCTTTACAAGTGAAGCCAACAGAATGGTATTTTTATTTGACCTTTACGAAAAATACACAGCAGACTTATTTACAATTGACAAAAAAAAGAAACCTATAAAATGACATAGCCAATGAATGAGGAACTAAATCAAGGGTTCGATGAAATTCTATTTCAACTTTCCACCAGGCGCCGGACTCCGTCTGGTGTCTTTTTGTTACTAATATCTGAAACAAGCACATAACGTACCTTTAAAAACAATTTAAATAACTTACTCCATCAGGCGCCGGACTCCGTTCGGTATCGTTTTGTTACTATTGCCTGAAGCAACCACTGTATCGAACCTTTTAAAACACTTTAAATAACTTGCTGGCATAAATTAATTCTGTTCAACCGCTATTTTTGTGCAACAAACAAAA
>JAYTUQ010000470.1:0-3511 GCA_043744455.1 Saprospiraceae bacterium
CTTGATGTGCAAAAAGCCAACGAGCAATACGGCAATTTTATCCTTAAAAGCTTTGCTAAAAGCCACGACCGCTTTTTAATTATTGATGGCAAAGATGTATATCATTTAGGTGCATCACTAAAAGACCTAGGCAAAAAGTGGTTTGCTTTTTCCAAGATGGATAAAACTTCTGTACAAAATATTTTAAACTCAATTTTGGAACTGATATGAAACAAAAAGAAAGTCAGAATCACAGATTAAACGGATTAATGGATTTTACGGAATTAATATCTGTGAATAAAAAAAATCTGTGCCATCTGAGTAATCAAAATAAATCCGTGATTAAGATAGAAAGTGCTGATATTTTAAACTCAATTTTGGAACTGATATGAAGCAAAAAGAAAGTCAGAATCACAGATTAAACGGATTAATGGATTTCACGGAATTAATATCTGTGAATAAAAAAATCTGTGCCATCTGAGTAATCAAAATAAATCCGTGATTAAGACAGAAAGTGCTGATATTTTAAATTCAATTTTGGAATTGATATGAAACAAGGTTGGGAAATAAAAAAGTTGGGGGAAATAACTACGAAAATTGGAAGTGGTTCTACGCCTCGTGGAGGAAATGAAAGTTATAAAACAGAGGGCATTTCTTTGGTAAGAAGTATGAATATTCACGACTATGAATTTAGAGAAAAAAATCTTGCATATATTGATGAAAAGCAAGCAAAAGAGTTGAACAATGTAACGCTACAAGACAATGATGTTTTGCTAAACATTACAGGTGCTTCTGTGGCAAGATGCTGTGTTATTCCAAAGGAATATTTACCTGCAAGAGTTAATCAGCACGTTTCCATTATCAGAGCCATAAAAGAAATCATTGACCCAATATTTTTGAATTTATTATTGACTTCAAAACTTTATAAAGACCAATTATTATTCACAGGAGAACAAGGAGCAACAAGGCAAGCAATTACAAAAGCACAATTAGAAGTTTTTGAGATTTCATTTCCAAAATCCCTCCCCGAGCAACAACGCATAGTAGCCATATTAGACGAAGCCTTTGCCGCCATAGCCAAGGCAAAAGCCAATGCCCAACAAAACCTACAAAACGCCAAAGAACTTTTTGAAAGTTATTTGCAAGGGGTGTTTGAGAATGGAAATTGGGATACGAAAAGATTAGATGAAATTACAGATGTAAAAGATGGAACACACGACAGCCCAAAATATATTAAAGAAGGAATTCCTTTTGTTACTCAAAAAAATATTAAACTAACTGGATTAACTTTTGAAGACACAAAATTTATAACTGATATTGACCACGAAAAGTTTTATAAAAGGTCAAACGTAACCTTTGGAGATATTCTTATTTCTATGATAGGTGCAAATAGAGGAATGGCTACACTTGTTGATGATAAAAGAATTTTCAGTATTAAAAATGTTGGGCTTATAAAATCAAGTAACAACATCAACAAACATTTTCTTCTCTATTACTTAAAATCGCCTTTGGCAATGAAATATGTTTTGTACATGTCTAATGGTGGAGCACAAGAATTTGTGGGGTTAACAGCATTAAGAAGTTTTCCAATTCCATTTCCACCGTTAAAAAACCAAGAAACCATCGTTCAAAAATTAGATGCTTTAAATGCCGAAACCAAAAAATTAGAAGCCATCTACCAACAAAAAATCAATGATTTAGAAGAACTCAAAAAATCCGTTCTACAAAAAGCATTTAGCGGAGATATTTAATTTATGAACTAAGCTTCTCAACGAATTAGTCTTTAATCAAATATTGTCATAATATTGCCAAAAATAAACCTATAGGTTGATTTAATTAGAAAATTCACTATGTTTGCACTCCGGGAAATTATACAAAATAAATTATATGCGCTTGCCGGGGCAGATGGTTCAGATGTTTTTCATCAATGTTTTCAACAATGGCAGGATGTTACCCAGCTTCACGATTTTTTTTCAACAAACCCGGCTTCCCTCGCCTATTATGGTATGGGCAAAAAGGAAGCAATCAAAAAAATACTGCATGAAGCGGAACAATTTGAATATGATTTGCTTACAATAGCCCGGCAGAAAGAAACAAACACTTCACTCGATCAACTAATCTTTACAGCACTACACTTAAAAGATGATTTTAAAACGCCTTTTTTACAATCAAAAGCTTACGGAAAGGAGACTATACCCTGTTTTCTCAGGCTTTATGCCATCCGCCTCAATGATGGGTGCTACATTGTTGTTGGAGGACTTATTAAAACTACCCGATCATTACAAGAGAGTGAAGAAGGACAAGCCATGCTCGATAAGTTATTTGAAGTTGCCGGTTTTCTGAAAGAAAATAATTATGAGGATGCCTACAATATTTCTGAACTAATACTATAAAAAAATAATGCCAACCACACACACCAAACTCGAAAAAACTTTTGGCAAAATAGAAAAAAGCGACTGGATGGAGGCTGCAGAAAAAAGACAAGCCGAAATGCCCTGGAAAAAGTATGCTCAAAAAATTGCCCTTGAGGTATTAGAACACCTGCATGAAAATGGAATTTCGCAAAAAACTTTTGCAGCTCAAATGGGCGTGTCTGCCCAGGTTGTAAGTAAATGGCTTAAAGGAGGAGAAAATTTTACGCTGGAAACTATTTCGAAATTGGAAGCGGTACTGGGATTTGAGCTGATTGAAGTAAAAGAGAAAGTTGAAACAGTTTCCCTTTTGGAAACAGAAACGTTTGAGCATAAAGAAGCTTATAAAAAACCACCCGTAAGCAATACTGATATTAAGATGTCGGCAATTGTTGTACAAATGCGTGCAGGTTATCAATTAGCAAAAACTTCGTAACATTTCCCATGGAAAATAACGTGAATAATAACATTCAGTTCGCACTCTATAAGATAGATACGATGCAATTTGCCATCTTATCTGACGATTTGAATGAAGCCGCACTTACTATTAAAAGCGGCGTGGCATTTGGGATTGATGAAGACAATCGGTTAGTAAGAGTGGCCTTTAAATACGAATTTCAGTCCATGGAAATTACTGCACTCATTCTGGAGGTTGCTATGGAGTTTCAGGTAAGTGAAGAATGTTTTACCAGACAAATTCAATCTGCACAAAGCTACATTTTACCAAAAGCCTTTGCCACACATTTGGCGATGATAGTTGTAAGCACAGCTAGGGGTATCTTACATGAAAAAACAAAGGGTAAAGCTTTAAACAGCTTTCCTCTTGCACTTATGGATTTGACAGAAAGTATAACTGAAGATGTTATTCTTAATCGAGAGCGATAAACATTCACATCAATAATGAACGAAGCCGAAACAAGAGCAGAACTCATAGACCCCAGGTTAAAGGCTTGTGGTTGGGGCGTGGTAGAAGGTTCTAAAATTCTTCGTGAATACAATATTACCGCAGGTAAAATACAAACAGGCGGTGTAAGAGCAAAAAAACTTACTGCCGATTATGTGTTGGTTTACAAAGGCATTAAACTGGCAGTAGTAGAAGCCAAAAGCGATGATTTAGCCGT
>JAYTUQ010000471.1:0-13827 GCA_043744455.1 Saprospiraceae bacterium
TCATCAAAGCAAAATAGGGGAGGTATCAAAGCAAAATAGGAAGTCATCAAAGCAAAATAGGAAGTCATCAAAGCAAAATAGGGGAGGTATCAAAACAAAATAGGGAGGGTATCAAAGCAAAATAGAGCGGTTTTGAGACAAAACCGCAGAGTTATGGATGATTAAAAGAGAACAATTGAAACACGTCATTCATTCGTAAACAATAATTTTATTTTTATTGATATTATTTAAATAATCTATTGATAATTGTTTATCAACAAGCTATATTTGCACAACAAACACATATAAAAAAGAACCGTTTATTAAACTCAATTCCTTTACGTTTAAAAATCCATCTTGATAATGGCTTATACTAAACTGTCATTAGACAATTACAAAGAAGAGGCACTCCGCGTTGAGCGTCTCAAACGATTTGGCAACCCTTTTGAATTTTCGAATGGTATTTCCCTCGCTGCATTTGAAGTCGCCAATGAAGAAGTCAAACGAACAACAGAGGCTAAAAATGCCCATCTCGAAATCGTTGACGGATTAACCGAAGCGTGCCAAGCCGCCATTGAAAAACGAACTAAATTGATTGCCTCACTGCGTGGTTGCATCGCCAGTACCTTGGGCAGAGAATGTGATGAATTCGTTACTGCTGGCGGCACTCGCCAATCGGAGGTGATTGAAAAACAAATGCAAGCCCGCGAAGCCAATAAGAAGGCTGCGGAACTGAAAGACCCACAGAAAGTATAGTTTAATGGGTAAAAAAAGAAAGAAGGCAAGACAGCGACAACCGTTGTTTTGCCTTTTTTACTGAGGGGGTGTTGGTAGAGCAGATAACATCTTTTTAGTACCAATCGTATATGGATGCTCTGCGCCTAAAACCTTTAAGCATGTTTGATAAGCCTTTTGCCATAAAACTTGGCTCCTCATTCTCGTCCCAATGTATTGAGCACGCAAAGGTTTTATTTGATAATCAGAATGACCCGTCAAACGAAAAACCTACTACCTTTACAAATTCACTATCAATCCAATTCTAATGAAAAAATATTATTCTTTGCTCACTTGTACGTTCTTTTTAATGGGCTTTAATGTCCTAACCTTTGCACAAACCATAAGCCTTTTAAACGGTAAAAACCTCGATGGTTGGCATGTGGATGTTCCTGAACGGGACACCAATCCCAAGTCCATTGATCCTTTTATTATAAGAGATGGGCTTTTGGTGAGTTTGGGTACGCCTCAAGGACATTTGATTACCAATGCCGTCTATCAAAACTACCGCATTGAAGTCTCATACCGATTTGTGGGCAAGCCTGGCAATTGTGGTTTATTAGTTCATGCTTCGACGCCGAGGGCTTTGTATAAAATGTTTCCAAAATCCATAGAAGCCCAAATGATGCACGAAAACGCAGGTGATTTTTGGTGTATTGTCGAAGATATAAAGGTTAAAAACATGGAAACGCGCAGAGGTCTCAAAAAAGATTGGGGAATTACAGAAGGCAAAGAGCGTAGAGTTAAGAATTTGACGGATAATTCCGAAAAACCCGTCGGCGAATGGAACACAATGGTGGTCGAGTGTTTTAAAGATAAAATAAAAGTATGGGTCAATGGCGATTTGGTCAACGCCGGCTTCGGCTGTACCGCACGCAAAGGTCAGATTGCGCTGCAAGCAGAAGGTTCAGAAGTTGCGTTTAGAAAGGTTGAATTAACCCCAATTAAGCGATTGACGAAGTAAATGTGTGCTCCGACCCATAGGTCAGCTTGTTTTTGAAACAAAAATAGAATCTAAAGAGGCAATTGTAACGCCGCCACTAACACTATTAAGAGGTATCTACTTGTTACACGCATCGGATAGTAAGAAACAGATAGTGAAACGATTGATTAAGCTATAAGAGTGAGATATTCGGGTTTACTGAGGGGGTGGGGAAGATAACATACTTTTAGCTAATTGAGTATATGGGTGTTCTGCACCTAAAACCTTTAAGTAAATATCATAAGATTTTTGAAATAAAGCTTGCGATTTTTCCTCTTGCTCTAATCTTTTATAAACATTTGCTAAATGATTTTGACTTGTAGCTACTATGGGGTGTTCTTTTCCAAAGTTTTTTTCATTAGAAGCTAAGGCTTTTTCTGCTAATTCAGTGGCTTCGGCATAGCGTCTTAAATCTTGATAAACCATAGCCAAATTTGATTGACGAATAGCAACATTCGGATTATCCGAACCAAAGTTTTTAATATCGGAAGCCAAGGCTTGTTCTAATAAATCCGCCGCCTTCTCGTAGTTACCCAAATCTTGATAAACCATAGCCAAATTTGATTGACGAATAGCAACATTCGGATTATCCGAACCAAAGTTTTTAATATCGGAAGCCAAGGCTTCTTCTAATAAAGCCGCCGCTTTATCGTAATTACCCAAATCTCGATAAACCATAGCCAAATTTGATTGACGAATAGCAACATGTGGGTGTTCCGCCCCAAAGTTTTTAATAGCCGAAGCTAAGGCTTTTTCTAATAAACCCGCCGCCTTCTCATAGTTGCCCAAATCTCGATAGACCAATGCCAAATTATTTTGAACAGTGCTTTTTTGAGCTTCCAAAGTTGGTTCATTATCGGTGAGTGCTAAGGCTGTCTCCAAAGCATTAAGTGCATTTTGATAATCTGGTATTTCGTTATATTCACCGGCAAGTTGGATTAAAATAGAAACTCGGTCAGCTTTGCGATCATTCGCTTTAAATTGTTCCAATTCATTTTCCAATTGAGCGATACGCCCCTCAGTATCTTTGTCAAAAATGGTCAATTTTTGATTATCTGATAAAGTAATCTCGTTTACTAAATCTTTTTCACGCAATGTTAGCTCATCCCGTGTTGATTTGAATTCAAAATAATTGACCAACCAATCCCAAAAGTCGCGGGCAAACCTTTGGACAATCAAAGAAGAAGCCGTATTGGCATAAACAATGACAACAAAAGGCAATTGTGTAAAAAGTGTCTCGCGTTCAAAGTTGAGTTGGTTTGCCAATTTCTTTTCTTTGGTTAAATGGCTGTCAATACCCCAAATATGAAGGATGTTTTTGTTGCCTTCTGTAAAAATTGTTTTAACGGATTGCATAAGAAAAGGCGCGAAGGGTCGGATATTGATTTTGGTAGGCAAATGCAGGATGTGATGGTGGCATTGCGGAAAGGCTTCTTGGATTTTATCTTGAATTTCATGTAGTTTATGTCCTCTGTCGGCACTAACCCATATAAAAGCGGTGTCGTCATGGGCAGCAACCGTAAAATGTAGCCTTTGCCAAGCCTCATTATTCTGGTCAAAAAGTGATTGTAAATCGTTGTTCACATCAAAGCGTTTAGATAAGGGAAGCAATGAGGGGATTAATTTCTCTTAAATTTTCATCTCCGTTGTATTCGAGAATACACAATGAGAATAATAGGTCTAAGGTTTCAGCATCAGCGTTATTAAACTCGCGTTTCTTTAGAATTTCACGGTGTTTTGTCGTCAATGAACGCAAAAGTAGATTGCCTAATTCAAGCACCGCTTTCTCGGCAATGGTTTTTGTGACTTTTGCACCTGCAGCTGACCGAATCGCTGTATTGATGATACGTAAAAACTGACGCGGATTGCCGCCCGACTTCTCTGCTGCATAGTCCACTACTGAGGGGTCAAGTAAATCGGCTTCACTGATGCGGTTCGTGATGATTTGTCTATATGTATCAACACTTTGCTCATTCACCCGAATCATTGGTAGAATAAAAGGTTTGTAAAAATTCAGACCACCGACGTGGTGAATGTCATAAATGGTATCAATCGGCGCACCAAATACCATATTAGCATTGATGCTTTGGATAATTTGGGCATTGCGGATAAACAATTGTTCATAAACCTCATATTTATTGAGCTTGAGTTTTTCAGAACCATCTACGATAAAGATGATGTCTTCGGCAATGCCTTGATTTTTTGCTTGTCGTCTGACATTTCGGAGCACTGTATTGAAGCGGGCAATTAAATCGTTGGGATTTGTCTTGATTTTGCGGCGAATAGCTTCAACTGCTTTAGATTTTGAACCAAACAAAGCTTTTAAACTTGACTTTGCAGAGAGAAAAGTCCAAAAACTAAAACCCACCGAAGCCTCACTTTCCGATTTAAAATCAAAACTGCTCTCTAATTCTTTGAGAATATCTTGATGGCTTATCCAATCATTGGCAATGTTTTGCAAATCCAAAGTATGCGTATTCCAATCAATGTTTTTTTCAGACAAAGCATTCATAAATCCAGAAATCAATAGAACATAGAAGTCTTCAGCCTCAAAATAATTAATGTCCGTTTCCGATTGAAAATCAACAAAGATCGATAGGTAACCTTTAGGATGATTTATTTTACTATGAAGTTTATGCAATTCAACACTTTTGCCACAACCCACATGACCCGCAAACATGATTTTAACATAGTTATCGGTTAAGTTTTCGAGATTGAAATCTTTATCAATACCTAAATCAAAGCGCATACGACTGAATTGCTCCCCATTCCTTACACCGTCTAAATTGATGTACAGTTGTTCCCAATAGTCATGAATAGAAAAGTTTGGGTCGGTCAAACGCGCCGCTTCGAAAGGGCTTTTGACAGGAAATTCGTAGCTTTTTTTATCTTGATTCATAATAATATGTCCTTTACGATTCGATTAAAGCCTTTATGAGTACACACGAATAGCTTAGTTTTTTGCTTTATTGATAATAGTTGGAACAAAAATAAGAAGAAAGTACAGGCAAATAGTCATTTTATTGAAAAGACTCGAAAAGACTCGAAAAGACTCGAAAAGACCTCAAAAGACTTGTCCAATCATATATAGAGGAGGCTACTGTTTCACAAACTTCGCTTGCTCTACACCTACTTTAAGGAAGTAAGTGCCTGTAGGTAAGGTAGAAACATCCAAACGTTGCGTTGCTTGCCTTATCAAAACAAGTTGTCCTAAAATATTATAGACCTGAAAGTCGCTTTTTGAATCCGTTTCAACCGTCACAAAGCTGTTGGTTACTGAGGGGTACACTTTTAGTTTAGAGGGCTTGTCAACACGCACGGCAACGACTTTTGACAGCGTCTCTTTGCCGTCATTGTCCACTTGCCGCAGACGATAGTAGTTGATATGGAGCGGATGTTCATCTATGAACTGATAATTAGAGCTTTTGCCTTGTGATGGTACAAAACCAAATGTTGTCCATGTATCCGCCCCCTTTAGGCGTTCGATGTAGAAGCCTTTACTGTTCGTTTCGCTGACGGTTTGCCAATCCAGCCTAACTTCGCCAGAGCGGAGCGTGCTGCTGAAACTGACCAGTTCTATGGGCACTACGCTGCCTGATTTGATATTCACAGCTATTTGAATCCCATTATCTGTAATCATAGCTAAATTGGTCAGATTCCAGCTTAATGTCGTAGAAGTGCCTGTTTGAGTTTTGTAGGCTGCAGACTGTCTAAATTCATTAAATGGCATAGAAGCACAACTTAGACATTCAGTTTGACTTGTTGTAGGTGTGAATGTTGGAGCTGTATTGGTCAGTCCAATACTTGATAGGGCTTCTACGACCATATCACCACTGTTGCCCGATACCGTAACACTTGTCGAAATAGCCGTTGGGGAAAAATTATTGCTTGTCAAGTTACTAAGCGGCGTAGCTTGGTCAACATTGTGAAAAGAAGCGACAGATATCGCGCCGTACGTGTGTGAGACTGACCATGTTACTGCAACATTACTTGTGACGGGAGAAGCGACATTGCCCAATGTGATATACCAGATTTCAGCTCTCGCGTTTGAATAGCTGACCACCGAGCCGAACCTTGTCAAATTTTGTGCATTGAAGGTCACACTGGTTGCCGTTTGAGTCTGAGACCCCTTTATCAGCACAACCAAAAGCACTTTGTTATTGACAGGAACAATAAAATTGCTTGTCTGTAGTGTCGTAATGTTGGTCGTGGACGAAGCGCATACAGAATTAGCATCGAATACAACTTGTGCTTTAAGAAAGGTTGTTCCAGTGTTTAAAATAATAAGACCTAAAAGGCTCAAAAGCGTAAGATTCTTTTTCACGAGTAATCATTTTTATAAAAGTGATAAATAACGTTCTAAAAAACCACCGAACACTTAATCTAAAAGAGAATAAATGCACCATAGTCGTTGTCTTTTGCTTTGATTTGGCTGTTGTCGGGGGTGTTCTTTTGCATTGAGGAAGCAAGTTTGTCGTAAATTCACAACGATTTTCTATAAAAACGTCGAATTTTCTCAAAAACAACGCTGTCATTGCGAGCCGAACGCAGTGGAGCGAAGCAATCTGCCGTTAAACCTGTGTCACCCCCCCCCTCAGTATCGCCGATGTGGACATCCTGTTTCACATCAATGCTGCCACCGACCATGACCTGCTTGATGCGGCTTTTTTGAGCCAAAAACGCTTCGACTCTTTTGGAAAATTTGCCTTACAATTTCAATGCACAAGGTAACACATAACCCACATAACGATGACTTGATTCGACTTTTTTTCACCAATTCAACAAACAAGAAATGGGCTTAACAATTCAATAAATTAATTTACAGCATACATTATTGATGGCTTCGTTTTGGGCATCGATTGGTCAATTGTAATTGATATCGCTGTTTACACCCACACCGCAAAGAGCCGTTTCCCATCGTCGTCTAAAACAAAATGGTTGGCGTAGTTGATGGAAGACTTCAGAGCTATTTCTGTTTTGCTGACCTTCAATTTCTTCGATGCACTTTTTCCCTACTTTTACTTTTTAGACAATTCACGACGCAAACTCCATCGTTGTTCACCCACGTAGCGGGTACTTTCTTCTTCTTTAAACCCCTCGAATCCATGGGGTTTAAAATTAGGGTGATGACTTACCCCCTCAGTAATTAAAGAGCTTTTTTTCATTTTTCTTCATTTTTTATCAATAAACTGGAATAACTATGCCGTTATAGCCACTATCATTATATTGCTGTTGTTTTCTTGAAAAACAAAAACGCCTTTTAATTCAACAATTAAACAACAATTTTTAAAATTAAAAAAGAAATAATGACAACCAACAGACGTAAATTCATCAAATCAAGCGCTGTTATAGCGGGTAGTTTTTTCATCGTCCCTCGCCACGTATTGGGCAGAGGTTTTGTCGCGCCGAGCGATAAACTCAATATTGCTGCTATTGGTGGCGGTGGCAAAGGCGCTTCTGACATCTTAAATGCCTCCAATAATGGTATAAACAATGTGGTTGCGCTTTGTGATGTGGACAAAGCTCGTTGTAAAGGCAGTATGGACAAGTTTCCAACCGCCAAATACTACAAAGACTTTCGGGTCATGCTCGAAGAAATGAAAGGCGATATTGATGCCGTGACCATTTCTACACCCGACCATCAGCACGCCGTCGCAGCCATGGCAGCGATGCAAATGGGTAAACACGTCTATGTTCAAAAGCCGCTCACACATGACATCCATGAGGCTCGAACACTGACTGAAAGTGCAAGGAAATACAAAGTCGTAACCCAAATGGGCAATCAAGGCGCATCAAATCCGACTCAAAAAGTTATGATGGATTGGTTGGATTCTGGCAAAATCGGCAAAGTCAGTACGGTTTATATTTGGACAAATCGCCCTGTGTGGCCTCAAGGCATTCCTGTACCTACAGAAAAACCGAAATTAATTGAATCCATGGACTCAAAAGATTGGGATTTGTGGGTCGGAACAGCGTCATGGATGGATTATCATCCCTTGTATCATCCGTTTAAATGGCGTGGTTGGTGGAATTTTGGCACAGGCGCATTGGGCGATATGGGTTGCCACTTGATTGACCCAGCTTTCCGAGTTTTAGGTTTGGGTTATCCAACAGAGGTCGAATGCAGTGTCGGACAAGTCTTTATACAAGATTGGAATGCTGAATATATTCCAGAAGGGTGTCCGCCATCGTCGAGCGTTCAATTAAAATTCCCAGCGACTAAGCGCAATAATTCACCCGTTACGATGTACTGGACAGACGGTGGGCTTCGTCCTTTCCATCCCGATTGGATTCCTGCCAACGAACCGCTTGCCGAAGCAGACAGCAACAATGGCGTGATGATGATTGGTACAAAAGGTGTGATGACTTGCGGTACGTATGGCAATACGCCTAAGATTTATATGAAAAAGGGTGAAAAAATAGAAATGCCTAAAGCAGACCCCAATATCAAAACACTACCTGAACATGGGCATCAAGTGGCTTGGACAGAGGCGTGCAAAGCGGGTTTCAACAGCCCACAACACAAGGCTTTGTCTTCTTCATTTGACTATTCAGGTCCATTGACCGAAACGGTTTTAATGGGCAATTTGGCTATTCGTAGCTATATGTTGCGGAAGGCTACAGATAAACCGAATAGGTTCACTTACGATGGTCGTAAAAAGCTCCTTTGGGATGGTACAAATATGAAAATTACAAACTTCGACGATGCCAACCAATTTGTCTCACGTCCTTATCGTGAAGGTTGGAAATTGGTATAAAATCTACCCCCTCAGTATTTGGGGCATCAAGTCGCTATTTTTAGCTATTTGATGCCCCAAAAATGAGGTGATTGAAACACTTTTTAGGTGTATAACGGGACATCCCCATCTCATTTCGATTTTTAATCCTCTTCACCACTCGGATTACTGAGGGGGGTAATATTTGCACCAAAAAAGAGGGCGTTCAGAAACAGCTTATTTGTACCGTACGACACAGCCCTGAAGTTGGGATTGTCGGCAAATAGAATGACTCGCCCTGCCCCATCTTCAGAAACCAAAATAGCAGCAGAATTGGCGATGTATTTTCCCATATCTCTATGCAAATAACCGCCGATTAATGGATTTGCCGCATATTGGGCAACGGTATTATAGGTTTTTTCACCTGGTTTTAAGAAAGTAGTGCCATTGCGATAAATGGATACTTTTTTATCCGAAAAACCAAAACCGATGGGATGCGTGATGTCTAAATCAATTTGAAAAATAGAACCGCCAATTGCCTTCGCGCCTTCCCAACCCGCAGCGTCTTCGTAGTTGAGGCGGCGTTTTATTTTAGTGGTGTCAGTGATGAGTTGTTCTTTAATCAAATTTTGTTTTATCGCCCATTCTGAAGCCGTTTTTAGCGTTATCAAAGTACCACCATTTTGAACCCACGCTTTTATTTTGCGGACCACAGCAGAGTCAAAACGGTATTGACCACTCACCATCACCAAGGTATTGTAGCGATTCAGATTGACGGTCGGCAAACTCATCACTTCCAATTTTGTGATGGGCATACCGATTCTTTGGTCGAGCAAATGCCAAATTTCGCCAGCTTCGTAGCCAGAGACACCTGTTCCGACAAGCATCAAGGCTTCTGGTTTCTTAACCGTTTTGATGTTGCCGCTGCCTAAATCAATGCCCTCAATGCTATAACCATTGTTGATAGAAACCACATCAATTTGAGCATCAAGGCTCACTTTTTTAAGTAAAATGAACAAACTATCACCCGAAATATTTTGCAAATTGGCTGGAATGACCAAAGTACCGTAGTCAAAACGTCTTTGTGCATCGCCTAATGTCAAGGTAAAAGACTTAAAACTTGTTTGGACGATGACGCCCCCTTTTTGCAATTGATACAAGGCTTTGTGTGCGTTATAATCTGTCAATTCAATCAAATACGCATAGCTACTTTTCTCAATAGCCATTATCGTTTTTGTCAAAGGCTCGAGGATTTGTTTGCCTTTTGTGGGCGTGGTTTTCAATTCGGCATAAGGCATATTGAAAGCATGAACGACCGACCAAGTAGAGGCATCATAAAAGATACTGTCGGCATAAGTGATGCCTTTTTCAAAAATAGACCGCACCATGATGTAGTTCAGTTGTTCGTTCGGGACAATATAAGCACGACCCTTTTCAAATTTTTTACCGTCTTGTGCCATGTTGTTGTCTAAGGCATAACAATCAATGTGGTGTTTAAGTAAGAAATTAACAAACAAATTTGTCCGCGTGGCATCTTTCGCGTCACCAAAAACATAGGCTTTTATGGGGTTTGCCCGCGCTTGATTTAAAGCTGTTTTATAGAAGTCATGGCGCAATTGTATCAAATTCGCTTTTTCTGCCAAAGAAGCGCGAACCGTTGTCAAAGCAGCAACAAATTGATTGCGCACAGTGAAGCCAAAACTGAGGGGTATCGTTGTTGTCTCTTGCAAATGTCCGCGAGAACTCGCTTGCTCGAATAGAAAACCCGCACCGCCATAAAAATTGATATAACTCGACCCATAACCCGGATAGAGTTTATCAAAAGCTTCTTTAGTAAAATACATCGAGCCTAACTTATTCATTGCGGCAGCGAAATATTTGCCAAAAGTGGGATATATTTTATCATACAACAATGCAGGCACAATCGGGTTATTGGAGCTGTACTTACCTGGGTCGAAGTAAAAGGTTGAATTTGTGCCCATTTCGTGGTGGTCTGTTTGCACATAAGGATGCCAGCGATGGAAAAAAGCCGCGCGGCTTTCACTCTCCGGATGAGACAACAAAAACCAGTCGCGGTTGAGGTCAAACCAATAGTGATTGGTGCGACCACCGGGCCAAACTTCATTGTGTTCTCTGTCATTAGGGTCAGCGACGAGCGGATTGCCTTTGTGCATATTTGCCCAATGTGCATGCCTGTCGCGACCATCAGGATTGATAACTGGATTGAGTGTAATGACCATGCTGTCCAACCATTTGACCGTTTCGGGATTGTCGGAAGCCGCTAAATAATACGCCGTCAAAAGAGAGGCTTCGCCACCAGAAGGCTCATTGCCATGCACATTATAAGCCAAATGAATGACCAAAGGCACATTGTCCGCCACGTTTTCAGTGCGGCGTTTGAGGTTGGCTTGACGGATGTCTTCCAATTTACCATGATTCGTCGGCGATGTAAAAACAGCGGCAAGCAGTGGACGATGTTCGTAGGTTTCACCAATCACTTCAAGCGTCATGCGGTCAGATAGGCGGTCAAGTTCCTGAAAATACGATACCAAGCGGTCATAACGCGTGTGGTGGGACCCAATCGGATAACCCAAAAACTGTTCAGGCGTTGGGATTTTAGTATTAAACGTGCCTGCATTGGGGTAAAAATAATCGACCTGCGCCGACATCTTTACACAACTTACATACACAAAGCATGCAAGCATCAAAAAGCGATTTTTCATTTTGATTGATTTAGTTTAAAGTTAAAAGTCATTCTATTCAGAAGCCTCAAATATCTGAAATGTTTTGTCTTTAGTTATGATAAAATAGAACGAAGCATAAAGAAAGAATAGATTGTAAAATTGTAATAAATTGCCCTTTATACTGAGGGGGGTCTTCTCATTTATCATTTTTAAAAAAATAACAAGAATTATGAAAAATCCAACAGCAAGAAGAAGTTTTATCAAATCCTTGATGCTCACACCTTTACTGCCGACGCTTGGCACAACCACCAACTTGCACAATCTTACAGAAAAGCCTACAAAAGGGTATTTAAAAACAAGTTTAAATGCCTTTTCCTTCAACGACCCGTTGATGGCAAAGACCATGAACTTGGATGATTTATTGGATTTTTGTGCACAACACAATTTCGATGGCGTGGATTTGACAGGCTACTACTTCCCCAATTACCCGCAAGTGCCGAGTGATGAATACATCTACCACATCAAGCGAAAAGCACATTTATTGGGCGTGTCCATCAGTGGCACAGGTGTGCGCAACGACTTTTCAAATCCCGATGCCGCCAAACGAAAAGCCGATGTGCAATTGATTAAAAATTGGATTGAAGTAGCGTCGAAATTGGGCGCACCTGTCTTACGTGTCTTTGCAGGGGTGTTGAATCCAAAGGAATATACGTGGGGTGAGATTGCTAAATGGATGGTCACGGACATCAAAGAATGTATTGAATATGGTCAAAAACACGGTGTTATCGTCGGCATTCAAAACCACAATGATTTTATTAAAACTGCTGATGAAGCCATTAAGATTATCGAAATGGTGAACATGGAATGGTTCGGTTTGATACTCGACACAGGCAGTTACAGACAAGGCGACCCCTACGAACAGATAGCCCGGACGATTAAATACGCCATCAATTGGCAAGTCAAAGAAAACATCTTTGTCAAGGGTGTTGAAGTCAAAACGGATTTAAAAAAGTTGTTTAAAATCATCAAAGAGTCGGGTTATCGCGGCTATATTCCCATCGAAACGTTGGGGAAAGGCGACCCAAAAGTTAAAGTCGCAAAGTTTGTAGAAGAGATAAGAGAGGCGATGAAATAGCGGTTTCTAAAAGCAAAATAGCTAAACAAAATGGATAAATCATACGTCAATCGCCGCACATTCGTCAAGCAAACAGCTTTCATAGCATTGGGTTCTGTATCTGTGCTTTCAGGCATACCCCTCAGTATTTTAAACGATAATGTAGCCGTTTTTTAAGCGCGGATGAAAACAAAGCGTATTAGCGTTTCAATTGGTCAAAAGCGGTTTTATGTCCGTCGAACTCAACCGAAAAGAGAATAAATGCACTATTTCGTTGCAACATCACGACATTCACGCCTATCTTAATTCTAACAAAATGACAAGAAATAATTCAATCCTTTTCTTATTTGCAACCATCGTTTTGATGTATGCTTGCAAAACGCAAATGGCGACCACAAAACCTTTGGCAAATACGCCGACACCCGCTGCGCCGAGCATGGAAGACACTTTAGAACTGCCGCCCGTTGCGCCGTTCTCACTCGTCCCAATGACACCCGCACAGAGTTTAGCGGCATTTCATGTGCCTGAAGGGTATCATCTGGAATTGGTGGCAAGTGAACCCATGATAACAGAGCCCGTGCTGATTGCTTGGGATGGCAACGCCAAAATGTATATCGCACAAATGGAAACTTATACGCAAGATGCGGACGGGACGGGCACGAAGGAAAATAAAAGCCGCGTCATGCTCTTAGAAGATACCAACAATGATGGTAAAATGGATAAAAGCTCCGTTTTTATCAAAGATATGGTGCTACCACGTATGATTCTCTGTGTGAATCACGAGGTTTTGGTAAACGAAACGGATACCTACGACATCTACAGCTATAAAGACACAAACGGCGATGGTATTGCCGATACAAAGAAAATTGTTTACAGCGTTGGAAAAGTTGCACCCGGGAATTTAGAGCATCAACGCAGTGGTTTGGATTGGAACTTAGATAATTACATCTATCAAACCGTTGATCCTGTGCGTTTTCGCTACGAAAATGGTATGCTTCGAGCCGATTCTATGCCGAGTGGCTCAAATGGACAATGGGGCTTGACGCATGACAATTATGGTCGTTTGTTTTTTAGTCGTGGGGGCGGTGAAAATGCCGGTTCGGGTTTTCAAATTAACCCTAAATATGGCGCATTGGAGTTTTCAGATGCTTATGACGAACAACGATTTAGTCCCGTTTGGTCATTGATTTCAAACCCCGATGTGCAAGGTGGATTTCCGAGATTGCGCAAAGACAGCACTTTGAACCATTTCACCGCAGCCAACGGGCAAAGTATCTTCCGAGGTGACCGTTTACCCGCCGATTTAGTGGGCGATTACTTGATAAATGAGCCTGTGGCACGCATTATCAGACGTGCAAAAGTCATCAACAAAGAAGGTAAAACGCATCTTGAAAACGCTTACGAACGCAAGGAATTTATTGCCAGTACCGACTTTTATTTCAGACCTGTCAACACTTACACAGGACCTGATGGTTGTATCTACATCGTAGATATGAATCGCGGCATCATTCAAGAGTCCAATTGGACACGTCCAGGGAGTTTTTTACGGGGTAAAATTGATTATTACAACCTTGCTAA
>JAYTUQ010000472.1:0-13820 GCA_043744455.1 Saprospiraceae bacterium
CCTCGAAGTGCATGCTGAACCGACAAGCAGTGTTATAGAATGGGTGAACAATACAGGTTATAACAATGATTATTTTACAGTCGAAAAAGCGGACAACAAAACTGGCATTTTTGAACCTTTAATGATTATCAATAATAAATCGTTGGACAAGGATATGATGCACTATGTCGCTTATGATAAAACGCCAAACGAAGGGGATAATTCGTATCGAATTACATTAACGCACAACGACGGTTCAACGAAAGTTTCGGACATTAAAACGCTGCAATTCAAGGGTTTATACAGCGTTCGGCTTTTCCCAAATCCTGCCAATGATGTCTTGACGCTTGATTTGTCTCATTATAAAAACCAAAACGTTGACGTGTATCTTTATAATTACTTCGGACATCTCAAATGGGTCAAAAAGATAGAAAAAATAACAGATGTGCTCTTTGATATTCCTATCTCCAACATAGAAACCGGCAGTTATCAAGTCCGTATTCAATCTAAACACAGACGTGCTATAACGCAACCTGTTATTATTGCTCATTAAAACGGATAACGTTGACAACGTTTGGGAAATATGGAATTTTACTAAACGTAATTGTTTGTATTACTCAAAAAATGGGTCTTATAGGTGACATTTTCTGACCTATAACATCCATTTTGATATACTTCATCTCATGTTTTATGACCTTGAGGTCATATTTTATAACCTTCACCTTATATTTTATGACCTCAAGGTCGTAAAATATGACTTCCTATTCACCTCTTGATATACTTCACCTCATATTTTTCAACCTTTAAGACGCAAAATGGTGTCTTTTAAGTCGCGTTTTGCGACCTTTAGTGGGTTGCAGACATTATTAATCAAGCTGCAAATCCCCAAACAATATTATGCCTCATTTAAAACTTCGACGACTTTTAGCCTCCCCTCAGTAAAATATCTAAAAACATAAAAATTTAACCAAAAAATAATCCTCAAAGTCCCTTAAATTCCGATATTCACGAGGAGAAATAGAAAGTAACTGTTTAGTTTTATGTCTTTTTTTCAAAAACGACTAAGTAAACCTTTCTACACAATCGTCATAGATTTGTTGACTGTGTTTATAAGGTAATTTAAGACCTAATATAAAAGAATCTCCTTGTGAAAAAAATCTTTACATCAAAATATACCTATATCGGCCTCATCATTGTGGCAGTGCTTTATGCTTTTAGCTATAATTTTTCCCATAAAAAAATAGATTTTAATACGCAAATCAAGCCGTTGTTCAACCAGAAGTGCATCGTATGCCATGGAGGTGTGAGACGACAAGGGGATTTTAGCCTGCTGTTTCGACAAGATGCTTTGGCAAATAACAAAAGCGGCAAACCTGCCATCATCCCGGGAGACCCCGACGGCAGCGAAATGATAAAACGCATCATCCACACCGACTCCGAAGAGCGTATGCCCTACAAACAGCCCCCCCTCAGTAATGCCGAAATAAATACACTGCGTCAATGGATTAAAGAAGGTGCAGAATGGGGCGACCATTGGGCTTATACAGAACTGAAACCTGTTGAATTACCCACAATAAAGGGAACTTTGTGGGGTTTGATGAAGCCCGAGTGGGTTAAAAACGACATTGACTACTTCATACTTGATAAAATCAAAGCCGCGGATTTGACCCCCTCAGTACAAGCCGATAAACAGACGCTTTTAAGGCGTGTATCACTCGATTTAACTGGTTTGCCGCCGTCTGAAAGTCTCAAACAGCAATATTTGAATGATAATTCGACAAAGGCTTATGAAAATTTGGTGGATTCCCTTTTGGCTACGCCCTCTTACGGCGAACGTTGGACAGCGATGTGGCTCGATATTGCCCGTTATGCCGATACAAAAGGGTATGAACGCGACGATAGGCGTTCGATTTGGCGTTATCGCGATTGGCTAATCAAGGCTTTTAATGATGATAAACCTTACAACACGTTCATTACTGAACAAATAGCGGGTGATTTGCTCCAAAATGCGACCAATGAACAACTATTGGCAACGGCTTTTCATCGCAACACCATGACCAATGACGAAGGCGGAACAGACAATGAGGAATTCAGAACAGCAGCAGTCATGGACAGAGTTGCGACGACTTGGCAAGGCATCATGGGGACGACTTTTGCGTGTGTGCAGTGCCACAGCCATCCTTACGACCCGTTTAGGCACGAGGATTACTATAAATTCTTAGCATTTTTTAATAATACACGAGATGAAGATACGTATGGCGACTATCCCATTTTGCGAGAATATCGAAAACAAGACAGCGCGACGCATGTGTCGCTTAATGGTTGGCTTAAAAACAGTGTGCCGCAACGTGCTGGTGATATTGACAAGTTTGTCAAAACCTTACAACCATCTTATAACTCTTTGACCGCCGATGAATTCGTCAACAGTGCCTTAGCCGATGAAAAATGGTTGGTTTTGCGTCAAAATGGGTCGGCACGATTCCAAAATGTCAATTTGCAAGACAAAGACCATTTCATCTTTACTTATAAATCCTCGAATAATGGCGGCACCTTGACACTGACACTGGATTCACTGAGGGGTGAAGTTTTAAAAACTGTTCCGATAGACACATCTGGCGGCAATTGGAAGGTGGCAAAAACGGATTTACCCACACGAACTGGTGTACATGATATATACGTGTCGTATAATAACCCCATTTTAAAACAAGCCACTGATAATGGGATGATGTTCGATTGGCTGCACTTTGGTCAAGCATTTCCAGGCAAAGGTTTGGCGGGTTTTGAAGAAGCAGAAAAGCAATTTTGGGCTTTACTAAACGCTAAAGACTTAGATAGAACGCCTGTTATCATCGAAAATCCTGATGATATGCACCGCAAAACATTCGTCTTTGAACGCGGCAACTGGTTGAGTCACGGCGCAGAGGTGCAACCTGACGTGCCGAAGTCACTCAATGCCTTTCCTCAAGATGCGCCACGAGATAGACGCGGCTTGGCAATGTGGTTGACGGATAAAAAGAATCCTTTGACCGCCCGAACTTACGTCAATCGCTTATGGGAACAACTTTTTGGCGTTGGATTGGCAGAAACACTCGAAGATTTAGGTACGCAAGGCATTCAACCGACACATCCTGAGTTGTTGGATTACCTCGCTTACAACTTTATGAACGGTATGGATTGGCGCACAAAGACTTTGCTCAAAACAATGGTCATGTCCGCCACCTATCAACAAAGTTCCAATATGACGTCTGCATTGCAAGTCAAAGACCCGCAAAATAAACTGTATGCCCGTGCGCCTCGCGTCCGTTTGTCGGCAGAACAATTAAGAGACCAAATCCTTGCGGTCAGTGGTTTGTTAATGGATTCTCTCTATGGCAAAAGTGTGTATCCATTTCAACCCGATGGCGTTTGGAATTCACCTTATGATGGTGCAACATGGAAACAAAGTCCTGGCAATCAGCAATATCGCCGCGCCCTTTATACCTATTGGAAGCGCAGCAGTCCGTTTCCGTCGATGCTGACATTCGATGGTGTGAATAGAGAAGTCTGCATGTCTCGACGCATCAGAACCAATACGCCTTTACAAGCTTTGGTGGCTTTAAATGACTCAACTTACCTCGTTGCAGCAGTGGCTTTGGCTAAAAAGATGGTCGGGCGTGCTGTAAAAAGTCCAAATACTGATGGAACATCCCGAGTAAATCGGGAGGGGGTGTCGCAACAAATTGCGGCAGGTTATGCGTTGGCAATGGGGCAATCTATTAGTCAAGAAAAGCGACAAGTTTTAGAACGGCTTTACAACACCGCTTTGCAACAGTTTTTATCACATAAAAATAAAGCAAAGCAACCAATCCCGAATGTTTTGACAGAACAAACGCCTGAAATGGCGGCTTTGGCGATGGTTGCCAATGCAATCATGAATTTAGATGAGTTTGTGAATAAGTCTTAGACCTGTTTTCTTTTATCACATTAGGTGCATAGGCGGCTTCACATAAAGAACATAGTTTTTTTATCAGTAACTTATGAAGCCACCTCATTTTATAAGTAGTAGAAAAAAAGAGGGCAGAAAAACCTAAATTCCCTATGTGAAGCCGCCTATGCACCTAATGTGTCAAAAGAAAAAAAACATAAACAGCAATCAATGAGCAAGAACAACGAAAGGCTTTTCAACGCAGCCCAACAAGAAGCCTTGAAATACATCAATCGTCGCCATTTTTTGCAACAATGCGGCATGAGTTTGGGCGGTATGGCTTTGGGTAGCTTAGTCGGTGGTTGTTTTACCCCCCTAACCCCCCTCAGTACATCGAGCAACGAATTACTCATTGACCCGATTAATCCTTTATCGCCACGGTTGCCCCACTTCGCGGGACGTGCCAAATCGGTGATTTATATCCACATGGCAGGCGCACCCTCGCAATTAGAGTTGTATGATTACAAGCCCGAATTGCTCAAAATGGACGGTCAAGACTGTCCGCAATCCCTTTTGGCGGGTAAACGTTTTGCATTCATTCGGGGCGTACCTAAAATGCTCGCACCACAAGCTGAATTCAAACAACATGGTCAAAGCGGCGCGTGGATTTCCAATTATTTGCCCCATTTACAAACTGTTGCGGACGAAATAACCTTTTTGAAAGGTGTTCACACCGATCAATTCAATCATGCACCCGCTCAATTGTTGATGCAAACAGGCGGTTCAAGATTGGGTCGTCCGAGTATGGGTTCTTGGGTGACATATGGTTTAGGTTCAGAGAACGCCAACCTGCCGGGTTTCATCGTTTTGACATCAGGTGGCAAAGACCCCGATGCAGGTAAGAGCGTTTGGGGCAGCGGATTCCTCCCCTCAGTATTTCAAGGCGTTCAATGTCGTTCTGAAGGCGACCCTGTTTTGTTTTTAAATAATCCAGAAGGCATTGACCGCAACCTACGAAGGGCTTCCATTGATGCTATAAACGAAGTCAACCGCTTGCAATATGAGCAAGTTAAAGACCCCGAAACCATGTCGCGCATCGCCCAATACGAAATGGCGTTCAAGATGCAGATGTCTGTGCCAGAAGTCATGGACATTAAGTCCGAACCACCATACATTCACGATATGTACGGTACAAAGGTCGGTAAGTCCTGTTTTGCAAACAACGCTTTGTTGGCACGCAAGTTAGTCGAACAAGGTGTTCGTTATGTTCAACTTTATGATTGGGGTTGGGACACGCACGGCACTTCGGAAGACGGTTCGATTGATGTCGGGTTGGTCAACAAGTGTCGTCAAACGGATAAATCTGTAACAGCTTTGATTTTAGACTTAAAACAACGGGGTTTACTCGATGAAACGCTCGTCGTGTGGGGCGGCGAGTTCGGCAGAACGCCTATGTTGGAAAATCGAGAAAATAAACCAAATGCTTTCAAAGGTCGTGACCACCATTCCGAAGCTTTTACGATGTGGATGGCAGGCGGCGGCATCAAAAAAGGCTATTCGCATGGCGAAACTGATGAAATTGGCTATTCTGTCATCAATGGTAAAACATCGGTTTTCGACATTCAAGCGACCATTTTGAATCAATTGGGCTTTGACCATGAGAAACTAACGTATCATTTCCAAGGGCGTCCATTCCGATTGACCGATGTGGCGGGCAAAGTGATTAAAGAGATTGTGGCTTAGGTCATAGTATCGCAACAAAATAGGAAGGTATCGAAGCAAAATAGGGATAGTATCTGAACAAAATAGGGATAGTATCTGAACAAAATAGGAAAGTATCTGAACAAAATAGGGAAGGTATCTGAACAAAATAGGAAAGTATCTGAACAAAATAGGGAAAGTATCTGAATAAAATAGGATAGTATCTGAACAAAATAGGAAGGTATCGAAACAAAATAGGAACGTATCTAAACAAAACAGGGATAGTATCGAGGTAAGTAGGTCGGCACAAATAATCGGGGTTTTGATTTCTCATAAACTGTTGATAATCTATAATTTACGAAAATGACTATTGACAATTAATGACGAATGACTATTGACAATTAATGACGAATGACTACTTAAATAATCACAATGAATTACATAAATTTAGAGAATGATAGACAACTAAACTAAAAAATACATTTAATTAATGAACAGACGAAAATTCCTACTATCAACTATGGCAACAACACTCTTGACAAGTCTTGAAAGCTACGCAAAACCCATTTTTACTGAGGGGGGTACAGATTTAAAAATACTCGGCACAAGTTGGGGCTACAACGGCAGCGTGGACAGCTTCTGCCAAAAGGTTAAAGCCGAAGGCTATGACGGCATCGAAATGTGGTGGCCCACGGATGCGAAGGCGCACGACGAGTTGTTCACCGCTTTAAAGAAACACAGTTTGGATATTGGCTTTCTATGCGGGTCGGGCAGCAGCGATTTCAAAACCAATTTAGCGGCTTTTGCTAAAAATATAGAAGCCGCAGCTACGCAAATAGTCCAAAAACCGCTCTATATCAATTGTCATTCGGGCAAAGACTATTTCACAGCCGAACAATGTCAAGCCTTTTTCGATGTAACGAAAAAAGTATCGGCAGCAACGGGCATTGGCATTTACCATGAAACGCATCGCTCGCGCATCATGTACAGCGCACCGATTGCACGGCAATATTTGGAGAAAAATGCCGATTTACAACTCACTTGCGACCTCTCGCATTGGTGTTGCGTGCATGAATCCTTGTTAGAAGACCAAAAAGAAACGCTTGATTTAGCGATTGCAAGAGCAGGACATATTCATGCGCGCATCGGTCATGCCGAAGGTCCGCAAGTCAATGACCCACGTGCGCCTGAATGGGCAAATGCCGTTAA
The DNA here is from genome assembly GCA_043744455.1 of Saprospiraceae bacterium. GTDB lineage: Bacteria > Bacteroidota > Bacteroidia > Chitinophagales > Saprospiraceae > JAAFJT01. The sequence continues at coordinate 6,794 of JAYTUQ010000472.1, forward strand.
AGCACACTTCAATTGGTGGGATAAAATCGTGGCACAACGCAAAAAAGTAGGCAAACAAATCACCATTTTGACAGAATTTGGTCCGCCTGACTACATGCCGACGCTGCCATATACCCGTCAAGCCCTTGCCAATCAATGGGATATCAATGTGTATATGATGAAAGTGTTGAGAGAAAGGTATAAATGATTAGTTATGAATTATGAATTATGAATTATGAATTATGAATTATGAGTTATGAATTATGAGTTGACATACTGTCATTAATTGCTCCCAACTCATAATTCATAATTATACTCAATTGAAAATAGTTTGCCTAAAAGTATTGTAGCAACAAAGGGGCTCTCAACGCTTTAAATTATCCATTATCAACTATCCATTAAGTATAACTTCGTTTATGGAAAAATTTCATCCATTAATTGTCCATTTACCAATCGGTATTTTGTTGCTCAATGCAGTATTTGTGTTGTTGTCCAAAACAAAACGCTATCATCATCTGTCGGCGACGATACCGATTGCGCTATTCTTTGGGGCGTTGAGTGCCACAGCGGCTTGTGTCACGGGTTGGTTTTTGTCAGAAAAAGGGGGATATACTGAGGGGGTGCTTTTTTATCACAAATGGTTGGGTATTGCGGTGGCAACGGCTTCTTGGTTGTTGTTGTTTTCAAAAAAAAAGGAAAATATGGGTGCGTGGCTTGTCTTAGTCGCGGGGTTGTCGGTCACAGGTCATTTCGGCGGCACTTTGACGCATGGCGAAGGCTATTTGTTTTCAGATGAATGGATGCTACGGCTCATTTCGAAAGAAGACGTAAATAAAGGAGATAAAATTGTTAGAAAATTACCCGAAAACATTCAAGAAGCCTTCGTTTACACAGACATTATTGAGCCTATTTTAAAAGAAAAATGCTTTAGTTGTCACAATAATACAAAACAAAAAGGCAAATTAAGGATGGATGACCCTGCTGCTTTCTTAAAAGGTGGCGAAAATGGTGTGATTGCAGTTGCAGGGCAAGCCGATAATTCCGAAATGGTCAAACGTCTTTTATTGGATATGGAAGCCAAACATCACATGCCACCAAAAGGTAAAACACAGCCCACCGAACAAGACATTACGTTGCTCAAATGGTGGATAAATACAGGTTTGACATTCGATAAAAAACTAAAAGACATTGAACAGCCCGATGCTGTCAAAACTATTTTTGCCAACTACAACACATCTGTTGCCGATAAAGGCAATCCATTCATTCCTACTCAAAACATGGTGCCTGCCGATGAAAAATTGATAGATTCGGTAAGAAAGAAAGGTATTCTATTGATGCCTGTTGCACCCCAAAGTCCATATTTACAAGCCAACTTTGTATCCATTCCAAAGGCAGGCGATGAGGAACTGGCTTTGCTCTTGCCGTTTGCGCCACAACTTGTTTGGTTGAAATTGGGCAATACACAAATAACGGATTCTGCCATGACAACGTTGGCAAAAATGACGCATTTGACCCGTTTGAGCCTTGAAAATACAGCAATTACGAATAAAGGATTGGCGGCACTGTCGTCTTTGAGCCCTTTGAAATACTTAAATTTGGTTGGAACTTCTATAACAAGTGAGGGTTTGCACCCCCTCAGTAATTTGAGTCAATTGAAGCAAGTCTTTTTGTTTAAAACTGCCATTTCGCCTACTGATTTAAGCATTTTACAACAAAAAATGCCGCAAACCAACTTTGATACAGGTGGTTATATTGTACCGAGTTGGACGTCTGATACGGCTGTTTTAAAGAAAGTAAAGTGAATCGGAATTTTGTCTTACTGGGGCATTAAGTAACGCATAAATAATAAGATGCTTACTTTTGTCATTCTGAACGCAGTGAAAGAACCTACATGAAATCTTTCATTCTCCATTGTTGGCAGTCAACGTATCGGATACTTTAAAAGTATCCGATACGTTTGTTTCTATCCATAAAATGTTTATTGTCAATAGTTTATTTGTTCCAATAAGTAGATAATTCCGTTATTTTATCGTTCCTAAGGCTTTTGCAAAACCTCGAAAGGAATATCCATCAAAGGATAAGCTGCCCAACCGTTGTAATTATAGTGCCACCACTCCGAAGGCTCAACGGTAAAGCCATACTTTGCCATGACGGACTTCATCAACTCTCTATTTTTCAATGTTCGTTTGTTTTTAACAGGGGCATCTGCCCACGATGCCTCGATGGCACTGTCATAAGGCGTTGGCATCGACAATTCTTTACCCGTTTTGAGGTTGACCAAAGTCATATCTAAGGCGCATCCGCGATTGTGCCTTGACCCACTCCACGGCGAAGCGACGTAAAGAGAATCTGGAAAACTTTCATAAAACTGAACAGTAACGGCATACGGACGATAGCCGTCATAAATCTTAATGCCGATACCTTGTTTGTTGAGTTCAGCTTGTGCCATTTGCAAAGCAACGACAACAGGTAAGCGGGCAAACGCTTTTGCCTCTTTATAAAAGACTTTTTTCAGGAAATTATGGGTCGTGGCGTACCGAATGTCGAGTACGATATTTGGAATTCGACTTTTAATCTCAATCAAAGCTTGGTTGCTATCGGCGGCAACTTGCTGTTCGTAAGTACTCAAATCGCTGATGATACTGAGGGGGTAGCCGTACTTGTTTTTAGGCTGCGCCATGAGGTTCATCGTTAAGCAAAACAAGGTGAAAGAGAGCATTAATTTGATTTTCATATGCTTAATCTGATTTTTAGGTCAGTTTTGTAAGTGATAAAACGATTCAAATGACTCTATTACTATATTTTGGTTAGTTTACCACAACAATAACCTGTTGATAACGCGTTAATTTCGGCATTCCTGTATCTGTTATTGCCAAAATAAGATGAAGAGAAACGTATTGAATAATCTTATTTACTGATGTTACGCAATAGAACACAGATTAAACAGATTGAACAGATTGAACAGATTAAACAGATTGAACAGATTGAACGGATTGAACAGATTGAACAGATTATCGCTGATTTCTCTCTTATGACTTTTGTTACACTAAAGTAAATAAAGGATTCAATCTGTGTTCTATTGCGTAACATCAGTTATTTATTTTTATACATTTTATCCAAAAACTCATACCGCGCGTCATTCAGCGCATTCACCGTTTTAGATTCAACGTTCAGAACCATCACAGGCGGCGTGGCATCTCCTGCTTTAGCAACGCGCCATTCGGGTAATTTACCGCCATTCGGATTGCCAGTTTTGATGAAGTTAGCAAAATAATTAGACATAGTTTCAGAGACCTTATAGTCATCTGCCGTCCATGCGTATTCCTTAATGAGGCGCAAATTGCCCATACAATATTCAATTTCGCAAGCATGTGGCGCACCGATGGCTTTAGGTGGTTTGGGCGCATTTTCATCTTTTTTCATCGTCCCGCCGGCTAAGCCTGATACCAGCGTATTGTCCACCAAAGCGGGACGGAGTTTGCTGTACAAATAGCGATAAACAGGCTGTGTGCTGTTGTTTCGATGCAAATCGAACCATTTCCAAGTACTATATGCGATAAATCTATCTGAAGTCAATGCTGTTGCCGACACCTCAATATCCTCTACTGTACCGCTGGGATATAGCTTGAGCACTTCTTCATAGTCGTTTGGATATTCTTTTTTAACCCTCGCCATATAGTTTTCTGCGGTGTACGGTTGCCCTTGCATGAAACCCGAGCCACTTGATTCAGCAGAGTTCCAACCCAACAAAAGAGGCACTTGCGCGTGTTGTTTGGCGTTAAAGATGGCTGGAATTGTCTTCGGATAAAAATAACCATCAATGACAGACGAGAAACCAAATTTTCCTGATTCGTTGTAGATTTCATAAATCTCCCTTGTGCTCAAAGCCCGTAATTGTTTAAGCGTTGGATAACCTGCTTTGGTCGCAAATGCCAAACCTTCTTGCTCTGCTTGCGCCAAAGGCACGGGGAAAAGCGTCGGATTTATGCCCGCGCCGCTTTCACCAATCGCACCCGCTATCAAGTTTTTGGACAAAGGAGAAGCCATTTGTGCACTGACGGAAATTGAACCCGCTGATTCTCCTGCAATCGTTACTTTCTTTGGGTTGCCACCAAAAGCGGCAATGTTTTTTTGCACCCATTGCAAAGCCATATTTTGGTCGAGCAAACCATAATTACCTGATGCTTTATAAGGTGCTTCTGCACTTAATTCGGGATGTGCAAAAAAGCCAAAGATATTCAAACGATAATTGACGGTGACGACGACGATGCCTTTTTGCGCCATTGCCTCACCATCGTAACGGGGTTCAGAGCCATCACCCGCCACGAAACCACCACCAAAAAAATACACCAATACGGGTAAATCTTTTGAATTGCGCGTAGTAGGTGTCCAAACATTCAAATACAAACAATCCTCGCTCACACCATTTGAGCGAGAGTTCATATCCCCCCAAATAAGCTTTTGCATGGGTCTTGCAGCAAATTGTTTCGTTTCTTTTGGACCACCGCGCCAATTGTCAAGCGGTTGGGGGGCTTTCCAACGCAAATCGCCGATGGGTGGTTTGGCATAAGGAATGCCGAAATATTTCTGAATACCTGTTTTGGTATCGTAATTCCCTTCAATTTCTCCGTTTTGAATGGTTAATTGCACGGAAAAACTGTTGTTTTGTGCGGTCATTGTTTTGCTGATAAAGCATAAAAGAATGAATGAAAAACTTAATTTTAACATAATCTTGTTGTTGAGTATTAATTTAAAAAATATATTTTACACGTATCGGATACTTTTACGTCGTGTCAAATCCCACCCCCTCAGTATTCGACCCTTATTTAGCTGCTTTGGCTTGCAATAATTCTAAACCAACAGCTGAACGTGGTTTAAAACCCGTCCACAACTTGTCATTAGCATTTTCATTGAGGTTTAAATACTTTTCATTGGCTTCTTTTTTCAAATGAATGCCCAGAAAAGCCGTAACAAAGTGCTGATTGATATTATTGATGCGCTGCTCATGCCACGCGGGTTCGGCATAATGGTAATATTCGCTCATATCTACACCTTGTTTCAGGGTTGCAGAAGGCGGTGGATTGGGTGCAACATTGTGTCGCGCATTTATGTAAGTGAGCAAATAGCGGTCAGCATTGATTGCTCCTTTGTAAATGGCTTTGGTGCCGTTTTCATAACCTGAAACATCGTCTAAACTACCCGCGATGAAAAAAGTCGGCACTTTTAAATCTTTTAATCCTTCTGCATCCCACGCGCCGCGTTGCATACCCCACGGTGCAAAAGCGACTACGGCTTTGATACGCGCATCGTAAGTAGATTTAAATGCCGCATTATTGCTCAAACGTGTTTGTATGGCTTGGTTACCATTGGCGATAACTCTGAAAATAGTATCTAATTTGGTACTGTATCCCGCACCTGCGGCATTCAATACGCCATAACCACCCATTGAATATCCAATAACAGCTGTATTGTTCGCATCCACCAAACCCGAAAGGAAGTTTTTAGGCGTCGTTTTGCTGCGTTCTGCTATTTCATTGATGACAAATAAAATGTCTTTGGCGCGGTTCAGCAGTGTGCTTTGAAAAGCCATCGCATCGCCATGCGTGGATTCTGTGTGGTCGATAGAGACGACAAAATATCCCTTTGACGCTAAGTTTTCGGTCAAATAGGTCATCAAAAAGCGCGAACCTGGATAACCATGCGACACGACCACTAAAGGAAAAACACCATCTGCATACTGAGGGGGGGCATTGCGCGAAGCCCGACCTTCAAACGTAAACGGAATCAAAGGTCTTTTAGAATTGTTGGCGACACCCAAAAAGTCATTGTATGTTTCTATATTTTTGTCTCCTTCTGGAATAACTGCGGGATACCAAACTTCCACTTTCAAGGGTCGGTCATATAAAACAGACACGCTATCCTTGGTTTTGAGGATGTCAACTTGTCCTTTATTAATCAAATCAAGCATTTGAACACCAATTTTATATTTGCCTCTGGCAGACAATTCTGGTGCATCGGGCAAAGCATCTCCGATGATAAAGGGAGGTTCTTTGAGTGCTTGTGCCTGTGTGATATTTAGGTTTAATACGAAGAATCCGATTAAGATAATCAACTTCTTAGAAAAAATGTATGTCATAATTGTTTAGTTTTTTTATTGTTCATTTATCTCCAAAACTACACTCGTTCTGCTCGATGTCAAATTAGGATTGTATCCAACAGACATCAAATAGTCACCCGAATAGACCCCCTCAGTATTGAGCGTTGTTTTAGTATCCGCGTAAAGATTTATCTCCTTGATTTTATACTTTTTAGAAGCATTCAAGCCTTTCAATAGGATTGGTTTTACCGTCAAAGGATTATAAAAATAACGATTAGTCGTTACGTAATTAAACATCACAGCACGCGTTTGTGCTTCATTGACAACCATAGACGACGCATATTCATTGTCCCACGGATTGGCTAAACGGTAAAAATCGCCTTTCCATATCACATCTTGAAGCGATTTATAGTTTTTTAAGGCTTGTTGACTGAACGCCAATTCCTTTTCATCTAAATGGCTCACAACGATGTCGTAACCCATTTTGCCCATCATCGCCACATCGGTGCGGAACTTAATCGGCAACTTAGCCCAATCTGTAATGTGGTTGCAATGTGCTATCAAAGGGAAATAATAAGAGGATTCCCATTGTATAAAAATGCGTTCCAAAGGATGCGTGTTATCGCTCAACCAATATTCTGTGAAATATTTTAAGGCTTCATAATCCACACGACCGCCACCACCTGAACACAACATCATTGGCACTTTTGGGTATTTTGCGCGAATACGTTCCAAAACTTTATATAAACCTTTCACATAATCCACATACAGTTGTGACTGCTTTTGTCCTGCCTTTTTCAAATATTCAGAATTTGCGTTATAAATCACCGCATTACAATCCCATTTGATAAATGCTAAATTTGGATTTTTAGTAAAAAGCGTATCTAAAACCCCAAAAACATGGTCTTGTACTGAGGGGTTCGACAAATCCAAAACCAATTGATTGCGGAA
>JAYTUQ010000473.1:0-13761 GCA_043744455.1 Saprospiraceae bacterium
ATGTCGAAGTCCAAAGCTATCTATTTTACCCTTTTTTTTTGCTTTTTTTTACCCAAATCCTAACAACACACGCCCTCTGTTCTTAACGGACTATTGATTCACAAGGAATAAAAGTAAATTACAAACGAATCAGAATAGAACGGAAAACACAGAGATACCATTGACACGAAACGGCGTAGCAACGTTCAACCACAGCAGAAAAAAAGCTTAATCGAATTGGAAAGATTAAGTGCGTAGATTATACTATAAAGTTCGGTTAGCTTGCGCTTAGTCATGTACATGGGAGACTGGTTTTCAAGAAAATAGATAAATATATGTTCTTATCGGATATAAAAAGCAGTGCAAAGCTATGATCTTTTTTGGTGGACAGCATACCCTTTTTAGGGTATTTTACTTAAAAAGGTCATTACCAAATGTTAATTTATCGTTCATTTCGATAAAAAACAGGGTAATGACCTTTAAAGTAACTTTAAATAAGGTGGTTATCGTAAGCCACTCGAATCAAAGAAGCGGTTGAATTGACACCAATTTTCCGCATAATGTTTTTTCTGTGGACGGCTGCTGTTTGCTCACTAATATAGAGTTCTTTAGCTATTGAACCATTATTACGGGCTTGGGTTATCAGCCTCAACACTTCTAATTCGCGTTTTGTCAACTGAAATTTCTTTTGGAAAATATCCTCAAAAGTTGTCGTCTCAGAATGATGATTGGCAACACTGACTCCTTTTCCGACATAGACTTCACCGCCTAATATCGTTTCGATGGCACGCAGCAATTCATCTTTATTGCTGCTTTTAAGTAAATAACCATCTACTTTTTGGTCGAATGCTGATTTGATGATTTTAGGATCATCATACATCGTCAGAACGAGAATACGTGTACCTTTTAAGGATTTGCGGACATCCTGCAATACCTCCAAACCATTTTTAGTCGGAATGTTTATATCCAAAATGAGCAAATCAGGGCGGTTACCCTTAAGCAATTCAAGTAGTTCAGTCCCTGTATAGGCAACCCCTACTACATTGAAGTGATAAGCATCTGTTGATTGTAACAACAGTTTTAGGCTCTCTACGAATAGCTGATGGTCATCTGCGATGACAACATTGAGCATCTTATGATCGCGTTTTTCGGTCATGGGAAAAGACGTTTTTTTGTAAACTTTTCACAAGGACTGGTCACTGTGATTTTGTTGTGTAATTTTAGTTAATACAGTTTTTCTCTTATGCTATACCTCAAATGTAGTATGTAATCATTGATTTTTTTTTGTTAAATATTGAACAATTGTGACATTTAGAATACGCCGTAGCCTTTTTTCAATATTTAAAATTGTACACTATCAAAAGGTTTAAAAATCAAAATTATACAATGTATCTTCGATAACAAATTTATTTGACACATTTTTTTAAATCTGATGTACAACACCTTTTTAATAATTCTCGTTTTTAAACTTAGTTTTGCAACAAAGTCTCTTGTAATATTGTCATCTATGACAACAATTATATCTTGCTATCGTAAAAAAACCATGCCATTTTGTTTATTGTATTTTTTTGAATGCTTTCTTATAACACTATTCAAAATGTATATTTCAAAACCAAAACAATTCAATCAACTGATTTAAATTCAATTGTGCATTAAAAAAACATTGAAACTCAAAATAAAATGCAATTTCTTTTTCCTGCTTTCTTATTTGCCCTCGCAGCTTTAGCGATTCCGATTATCATTCATTTGTTTTATTTTCGCCGTTTTCGAACGGTTTATTTTACAAATGTTCGCTTCCTAAGAGAAGTTAAAGAGGATACTTCTAACCGTCGAAAAATCCGCGACTTGCTCGTTCTTTTGATGCGTTGTTTAGCCGTCTCCATGCTCGTTTTGGCATTTGCGCAGCCTTTTTTACCCCGAAATACTGAGGGGGTCAAAAAAGGTGAACAAGCTGTCTCAATTTATTTGGACAATTCTTTTTCTATGAATGCGCTCTCAAAAGACCTTTCTCTTTTAGAAAAAGCAAAGCAAAAAGCTCATGAAATCGTTCAAGCGTATGCTAATAATGATAAATTTCAAATCTTAACCAACGATTTTGAAGGGCGACATCAACGCCTTGTTTCTAAAGAAGAAGCTATGGGTTTTATTGATGAAGTCAAAACGACCCCCTCAGTACAAGAGCTGTCAAAGGTGCTCATACGCCAACAACAAGCCCTCAATTCGACTACTATTTCTAATAAAACAGCCTTCATTTTGTCCGATTTTCAGAAAAACGTGACAGATATTCCCAACTTTAAAGACACAACTTTAGAGATAAATCTCGTGCCCCTCACTGCTGTACAAGAAAAAAACATCGCTATTGACTCTGCTTGGTTCGAGTCACCTATACAAATGATGGGTCAAACCAATCCACTTATCGTTAAAATCACGAATTATACAAATGAAAATGCCGAAAATATTAAATTGAGTTTGAAACTCGATGGACAAGATAAACCAGTTGGCTTACTCAAAATCAAAGCCCATTCAAGTTTAGAAGACACTATTAATATCACTATTTTGCGCACAGGTTGGCATGAGGCAGATTTGGCTATCACCGATTTTCCTGTTCAGTTTGATGACCACCTCTTTTTCACTTTCAACGTTCCTCCTCAAATCAATGTCTTAGTCATCAGCGACGGCAGCGGCAATCGTTTTCTGGAATCGGCTATGGTAGGTGTACGCTCATTTAAAGTCACCAATCAGTCAAGTGGCAATGTCCAATATTCTCAATTCCCACAATATCAAATGGTCGTTTTGAGCAATTTGGTATCTGTTTCATCAGGGTTAGCGGCTGAATTGGCGCAATATGTCAAAAACGGTGGTAATGTGGTCACTTTTCCTGCCCCCTCAGTAGATATGGCTTCTTACACCAATTTTTTCAATACTCTACAAGCCAATACATTGAATGGGTTTGAGAATACACCCCGTGAAGTGGCAACAGTCAATTTTGACGAATTTATTTTCAAGGACGTATTCACAAACAGTTCTGTTAATATGAAGTTGCCTTCCACAACAGGGAATTATAGATTGACAAATCGAAATGGCGAAAATATTTTGACCTACCGCGATGGTTCGAGTTTCGTTACTAAAAACCGCATCGGACAAGGCAATATATATATATGTGCCGCTCCGCTCGACGATAAAGTTTCAACGCTGGCTCGTTCAGGTGAAATTTTTGTACCCATGCTCTATAAAATGGCGATTTCGTCTGCCAAAGAATGGAAAATCAGTTATACCATCGGCAAAGATGATTACCTCGAAGCGGACTCAAAAGGCATTATCGGCGAAAAAGCCTATAAAATGAAAGGATTAAAAGAAGAATTTATTCCCGAACAACGGATTGTCGCTCGTAAAGCGATTTTAGGCGTTAAGGAAGGCATCAAAGAAGCAGGTTTTTACGACCTTTTTACCCGTCCTGATTCGGTTTTGTACAAATTCGGTTTCAATTACGACCGCCGCGAATCCGTTTTGGATTACTATGATATCAAGAGTTTGAAAACGTATGAGCGCAAAAACCTTAAAGTTTTTGACGAAACAATTGAAGCGAATTTCACAGCTATCGTCGGTGAGCGCAATCAAGGGGTCACGCTGTGGCGTTGGTGCTTAATATTGGCACTTGGTTTTTTAGCGGTTGAGACTTTGTTGTTGCGGTTCTGGAAAGTCTGATACAGCCATTTTGCAATTTTTTCATTGAAAAATATGCAAATACTGAGGGGTGTTTCTATGATATAAAAAATAGGCTGTATTGGTCATGTATCAGACAGCCTATTTTTTCTAAAATTTGAAAACAACTCAAAACCGAAACCCTGCCAACACATTAAAATCCCAAAAGTCAGCAGGCTTCATTTTGAATCTTGAATACTCAACATTGGTGCTGACGCTGAAATGTTTGCTGATTAAATAGGTATAGCCGATGCGGGATATAATGCCGTATTTATCAAGCTCTTGATACGTTGTATGCAATTCGGGTCCAAAGTAATGAGAAAAAAAATATAAAGTCCCGCTTCGCAATTGAATACCCAACGAATAATCGAATCTATGCTTATTCCCAATTAAGCCAACTCTCTTGTTCAATAAAAAGGAAAAATCTTCATATTTTTGAGCAATGTATATTAAATCTCCTGTTTTTACAGTATTTATATCAAATGCTGGATATTTTGGTGCTTTATAAAGTGGATTTGGTATGAGACCTAACAGAGTCATATAGCGAATCGCGCCCCCAATTCCTAACCGCTTGTTTTCAAGACCCAACTCAATATTCCATTTATTATATCTTTCTTCATTTTTTCTTCTACCAAAATTAGAAGGCTGAAAGGAAGTGAACATTACGCCCGCTTTTAATGAAAAAGATACCTTTTTTTCTACATTTTGAGCCTCTACCATGGAGTAAAAACTCATTATCCCATAAAGAATATAAGTTTTTAGCTTCATTAAATTTTAGTTAATTTATTTGTAAAGACTACTTTTTTATCAGACGGATTTCTCAAAATAACATTATAGAATCCCTTTGGTAAATGGGCTATGTCTAATTGTCTCTCAGACTGTGTTACTTTCTTTTTATAAATTAGTTGACCTAAAGAATTGTGAAGTTCAGCATCGAACGAAACATTGTCGAGTTCCCTCGGCAATACGATGGTTACAAAATCGGAAGTTGGATTAGGGGATAAAGTAAATTGTGAAACATTTGTTAAACTGCTGTTACTTTTAACCGAGTATTGATTACCACAATTGTAAATCCAAACGGTTACGTTTTGACTTTGGCTAACACCATTAAGTACACCTGTGGCGGTAACATCAATAGAACCATAGTCTTGTGCAGGTATCGTAATAAGAAGTGTATTATCACCGTTTCCGCCTGTACTACCTGAATATGATGAAGGATATGTCCAAGTAAAGTTAGCACCATAACGCCAACAAGCAGAAAATGCTATACTTATGTCGTTGTTGTAATCACTACATACATTAAGTATCCGCATTAAGTATTAGTTGTGGTTGTGGTGTATTAATTCCTACTGCTTGCCATGCCAATCTTGTCTGTTCTAACTCAAAAGAAGAGCAACCGTACATAGATTCTGCCCACGAAACGGCACCATTAGCAGCAGATTGATAAGTTGCATTTGCTGTTAGTGATACCATATTATTGTAAGTAATGTGGGCTGCTTTATCAATACCGATACCTTGAACATTCACGCCGTTTTGGAAACCTCCTTGTGATAACAGATAAAACCATCGATTTTGAACACCACAATTGGTATGAATCCCACCATTATCACCATATACATATATAGGTGCCCAATTAGGGTCAGTATTACCATAGATAGAAGGCGCAGAAGGAGCTAATGGGGAACAACAAGAAGCTGAGGGGTTTTGAAAATTCCTAATACCTGTCATTCCTGCTAAATCACCTGTATTCCAAGGTATATCTAATCCAAACATCCAGTCTATATTTCCTGTAACAGAACGCTTTATAAGGAGACCAAAAATATCTGAAAAAGATTCACCCAAAGCACCTGCTTCACCTGTACCATTAAGATTAGATGTACAAGTTATATTACCGTGAGTAAACTCATGTCCTACAAGATCTAATGACATAAGGTTCTTTTCTGCAACAATTACGTTAGTATTTGGATAATAACTAACAAAATCTTGGTACGTACCCGATTGGTCAACAATTACCTCTACCTTCTGCCGATTATTATTCCAGCCATTTCGATTAAATTGATTTTTAAAATACATCCAACTTTTTTCGACTGCCCAATGAGCAGATGTGTATTGTTGTTTATCGGTTCCCCAAGTTGAAAGTCCATGATTATTGACGATAGTACCATTCCATCTACTATTTTTATCAAAAGTTTCAATATTAGCATCCGTATTACAGGTCCAAAGCCCATCCCAATTCGACCATAAACCTGCGCGCCTTCCCGATGTACTTTGTGAGCCATTGTAAAGAGAAGTAAAATTAATTGTGACGGGATTACAACCTCTTACATTTGATATTTTTTTCAACAACTGTCTATTTTTCGCATCAATATATACTTTCCAATCACCCATAGGGTTTATCGTTACGATGTCGAAAGCATAAGCTAAGTTATATTTTCCGCTATTGCCATTATCTGTGGAAATTAATACTAATTCGCCTTTGGGTTTGTAAGTTGCAGATGAATCTTCTTTTGATATTCTAATTCTTTGTTCCCAAACAGGGTCTAACCAAGCAGCTAAACCATCTAAGTTATTTACAGCTAAATTTAAGGCTTGAGATTCATTAATTGAAGGAAGGGTATTCGTATTATTATCAATTTCCTCACCTAAATCACCATAAGAATGGGTTAAAAATCCTTTTTTATCATAACGTAAGACATAATCTGCGTTTTCAACTTTCACACTTTTGTAGTACTGTTTCAGGCGAAGCAGTTTACCACCCAACTCATCCGCTTGTTCTTTGTCTAATTTCATCAAGTCATTAGAAGTTAGCCCAAAAGCCGCTTTGCTGTCATTCATTAAGCTATTATGCGTCAATTTTAAGCCATTTTTGTAGTAGAGCCAACCGCTTTTGTCTGTTCGTTTTGTCAAATTTTTGATGACTTGATTGTCATCTCGAACAGCTTTTGGTATGCTTTGGGCATGAAGCAAAAATGAGGAAAAAGTAAAAATAATTAGAATAAAAGTCTTTTGTAAACATTTACCTTTGAGGAACTGCGGAACTGCGGAACCGATTTTAATGTTTTTCATTGATTGAAAAATTTAAAAAGGTAGAAAAATTTTGATTTCATGGCAAAGTTATAGTCCTTTCATCAACTTGTGAATACTGTCCTAACAATATTAATTTATCAAATAATGAAAATAATAATATTGAAACATTGAAGTTTTCTCTCGGTCTAAAGTAAACAGTATTAAGCTCCTTATTACAATTTTTTCCAGTTAAAAACGTCAAAATACTGAGGGGGTAATTTCTACTCTGTATTTTAAATCATAAATCATAAAATGTTAGAAGTCAATAGTTTAACAAAAACATATAAAAGCGGTGGCAAACAACTCACTGTTTTGCACGAGGTCAGTTTCAAAATAGGCGAAGGCGATTCGTTTGCCATCGTCGGTCCTTCGGGTTCTGGCAAAACGACTTTATTGGGCTTGTGTGCGGGGCTTGATAGAGCCACTTCGGGTTCTGTTTCGCTCAATGGCATCGCGCTCGACAATATGAGCGAAGACGAACGCGCCGCCGTGCGTAATCAATATGTGGGCTTCGTTTTTCAAAATTTCCAACTCATTCCGACATTAACTGCCCTTGAAAATGTGATGGTACCACTGGAACTACGCGGGGATGCGGGTGCAGAGAAAAAAGCCATGAATCTGTTGGAAAAAGTAGGTCTCGCTGACCGTCACGACCATTATCCATCGCAACTGTCGGGTGGTGAACAACAACGTATTGCCATTGCACGGGCATTTTCAAACAGTCCTAAAATTCTTTTTGCAGATGAACCGACGGGCAACCTCGATGCGGATACACGTGAAACGGTTGAAAACCTCTTATTTGAACTCAATCGCGCCGCAGGGACAACTCTTGTTTTAGTGACCCATGACTTGGATTTGGCTGCAAAAACCAATCATATTTTGAAGTTAAAAGGTGGAAAAGCCATCGCTTAATTTTCTAAAAAAAATAGCGAAAAGGAGAAAAAAGCAGTGAATGTTAAGCCAAAATATCAATTTTACAATAAATTTGCCTTGTATTCTGAATTTTATAAATCTTTATTTTTAATAAAATATAAAATTTCTCCGCTATGAAAAAATGGCTACTCATTTTCAGTCTCTGCCTACCCCTCAGTATGGCAGCACAAAAAGATGCAAAAATCAGCATGGAAGTTTCAAGCGATACGATTGGGCTGAATAATACGCTTGAAGTCGTTATTACTGTGGAAAATGCCAAAGTCAAACACTTCAATCCACCTTCATTCGACGGTTTCGATGTTCAAGGACCATCCACATCAACGAGTATGCGTATCATAAATGGCGACATGACGCAGAGTGCGACTTATACTTTTTACTTAACGTCAAGAGAAAAAGGGGCATTCAAAATTGGTTCTGCAAGTATCACGACCGAAGGGGGAACTTTACAAACCGAAGAAAAAAATATCGTTGTGCTTGAGACTTTTGACCCTGAAATCAAACCGCGACAACGCCCTCAAAGCCTTTGGGATGGCAATCCTTCCTTTACGCCTGAAGCAAGGGCGAAAGCGAAATCAAAGAAAAAATACGAAACAGAAAAAATTTAATATCAAGGCTAATAAAAAGAAAGACGATAAGATGCTGCAAATAATCTTATCGTCTTTTTCTTTTTAACCTCAAATACCCATATCTTGACGTCTTGAAAGACATTTCCTTTCCAAAAATTCCTAACAAAAATTTACTTTTGTTCGATTTTAAAATCCATAATATTGATTCTTCTAACAACGATATATCGTGTTGGACAAAAATTTAAACTTTATTTGTAATGAGAAAAATTTCATTGGTGGCATTAGCATTCACCACATTAGTATTTTCTAATTGTAAAAACAACACAGGTACGCCAAAGTCTGTTGTCGTAACAGATTCTACCGCTGTTCAATCAGGTATGATGGCAGCATCGCGGATTGTTTTTGTCAATATCGATTCGTTGAAAGAAAAATATACTTATTTTAAACAACAACAAGCCTCATTTGAGCAAAAAGAACGCAGTTTAATCGCTGAACTCGACAAAAAGGCACAAAGATTCCAAGAAGAATATGGTGCGCTACAACAAGAATCCCAAAAAGGGACAGTGCCCCCTGCGGTCTTGCAACAAAAAGGACAAGCTTTACAAGCTAAACAGCAATCTATTGTGGCTGAACGTGATAGAAAATCAAAGGAATTGATGGAAGAAACACAAAAATTCAATGAAAACTTGCAAAAAAAGCTGAATGAAGTTTTATCAGGTTTACGAAAAGCAAAAGGATTTGACTATGCTGTGAGTCATTCAACAAGCGGCGGCAGTCCATTTTTATATGTCAATGAAGCATTGGATATTACAAATGAAGTTGTTGCCATTCTCAATGCTGAAAAAAAATAGTTTTTAATCCATGATGAATGATGAATGATGAAGACAGCATACTTTATCATTCATTATCCCTCTTTCATAATCAAAAACCAACCTTACCTATGAAAACAGATTTCACGATTGAAGGAAATTTCGTTGATATTCGTCAGCGCAGCATTTATCCAGCACGTTTGGTTATCTCAAATGGCAAAGTTCGCAATATCAGAAGACTGACAGGTGCTAAATCGCGCTATATTCTGCCTGGTTTCATTGATGCCCACGTCCATATCGAAAGTTCAATGCTTGTACCAACAGAGTTCGCAAAAATCGCTGTTTTGCATGGAACTGTGGCAACCGTAAGCGACCCGCATGAAATTGCCAATGTTTTAGGTACTGAGGGCGTTTGGTATATGATAGAAAATGGACGAAAATCGCCTTTAAAATTTAACTTTGGTGCGCCTTCTTGCGTTCCTGCTACAGTTTTTGAAACGGCAGGAGCCGAAGTGACTCATGAGGACATTGCCCATTTAATTGCTTCACCTGAAGTCCGTTATTTGGCAGAGATGATGAATTGGCCCGGCGTTATTTTCGATGACCCCTCAGTACAACACAAACTCGACATTGCCAAAAGGGCAGGAAAACCGATTGATGGACATGCACCAGGGTTGGTGGGCACACAGGCGTTGAAGTACATTTCAAAGGGCATTTCGACTGACCATGAATGCTATATGATTGATGAAGCCCGTTTTAAGTTGAAAAATGGTATGAAAGTCATCATACGTGAAGGATCAGCAGCGAAAAATTTCGATACACTCGCACCTTTAATTAGTAAATATTTTGAGCAAATGATGTTTTGCTCAGATGATAAACACCCTGACGATTTGCTTGAAGGGCATATCAATTTGCTGGTTAAGCGAGCTGTTGCACGCGGCATTGATGTTTTCAAAGTGCTACAAATGGCTTGTATCAATCCTGTTGAACATTATGGTTTGGATGTGGGGACGACACAAGTAGGTGATTGGGCAGATTTAATCATTGTTGATAATTTAACAGATTTTAATATTTTAAAAACATATATTAATGGTGATGTGGTTTCAGAAAGAGGGCGGGACTATATCAAAACAGAGCCTGAACGCATCATTAATAATTTTAACATTGGTGCTAAAAAGCCTTCTGATTTTGCATTGCCATTGACGAAAACAGACATAAATATCATCGAAGTCCTTGATAAACAACTCATTACAAGGATTTTTGAAGGAAAAATTAGTTTAGAAAATGGTTTGGCAACCCCCTCAGTATCAGACGATATTTTGAAGATTGCAGTCGTTAATCGTTATGCTGATGCGCCTGTTGCAACAGCTTTTATTAAAAATTTTGGTTTAAAACGAGGTGCAATTGCTTCGTCAGTTGCCCATGATTCACATAATATTATCGTTGTAGGTGTAAGTGATGAAGCGATTTGTGAAGCGGTCAACGCTCTGATAATGCAAAAAGGCGGTTTGTCCGCAACAGACGGCACGCATACAGAGATTTTGCCATTACCGATTGCAGGTTTGATGTCGAATGAATCTGCTGAAATTGTCGCCGAAAAATATACGGCACTTGTCAAGATGGCACGGGATTTAGGATCAACTTTGACATCGCCGTTTATGTCGCTTTCATTTATGGCTTTATTGGTCATTCCTCGCTTGAAATTAAGCGATAAAGGGCTTTTTGATGGTGAAAAGTTCGTTTTTCACCCCATTGAGCGTTAGAAAATAAAAAACATGATTTATGAATTTAAAGGTTTCAAACCGGTGATTCACGTTTCGAGTTTCATACACCCACAAGCCACTATCATTGGGAATGTGGTTATTGGAAGCGATGTATTCGTCGGTGCAGGAGCCGTTATTCGAGGCGATTGGGGTGAAATCATTATAGAAAATGGTTGTAATGTTCAAGAAACCTGCGTTATTCATATGTTCCCTGGCAAAACTGTTACGCTGAAAGAAGCGGCACATATTGGTCATGGCGCGGTCATTCATGGTGCAACGATTGGGCGTAATGTACTTGTAGGGATAAATAGTGTCGTGATGGATGGGGCTGATATTGGCGATGAAAGCATTGTTGGTGCATTGAGTTTTATAAAAGCAGAAGAAAAAATACCACCGCGCAGCCTTGTTGTTGGCAATCCAGCCCGCATCATTCGACAAGTTTCAGACGATATGTTGGATTGGAAAACACGCGGAACGGAACTGTATCAACAATTACCTCAAGACCTTCACGACTCTTTAATCGCTTGTGAACCACTCCGTGAAATACCCGTTGATAGACCAAAACAAGCAATTTTGTTTGAAACATGGCAGAATTTGAATAAAAAAAAGGCTTAAACCCGGAGGAGGTATTTTTACACTTTACTATAATTTTCAAAAAAATATGAATCGTTACGTTACTATTGGAATTGTCATTGCTGCCATATTAGGCTTGTTCTTTTGGATGGGGCAACGCAGCAAAGATCGTTTCGATTGGAATGAAACTTATGACGAAAAAAGTAAAGAGCCTTACGGAACGCACATTGCGCATGATATACTGAGGGGGTACTTGCCGACAGAAAAACTCGAAGATTTGAAGCAAAAAGTGTCGGAATCGCTTCCTACGGACGGTCAAGGCGTGACATCGGCAAATTATGTTTTTATTGGCGATGGTTTTTTTACAGACACCGCCGATTTGGACAAGTTGATGTTGTTCATACACAACGGCGGACGGGCTTTTATTTCCGCTAATGCTGTGCCCAATTATTTTTTGAAACGCATTTCCTATACGGTTTGTGATAGTGTGTATGGACAAGATGAAGGCGAAGGTTATTTTAGAGGTTATCATTCGTTTGATACTTCATATCACGACACGGCTACATTAAATTTCAAACATCTCCAACTTTTTGAAAATCAACCTTTTATTTGTACGTATTTTTATAAAAATGAACCTTACAGCTATGCATGGTCATATATCGACACCCTTGAACCCGCTTCCCTTTTAGCTGATTGTCCAGAAAAAACATCTTCCGTTGCGCCTATCGGCACTTTGGATACGAATAAAATTAATTTTCTGAAAGTACCTTATGGTAAAGGGGCTGTCTTTTTGCACACAACGCCATTGGCTTTTAGCAATATACAGCTTCTGGATTCCGTTCATCTACGCTATGCAGAAAAAGCTTTATCTCATCTTCAAAATGGCATTATTTATTGGGACACCAAAAGCCGGGTTTCTCGCGATGTCATCAATCGAATGAATGGTAGTAATATCAAGTTAGATAGAGAAAGTCCCTTGAAATATGTGTTAGCGCAGCCGTCTTTGCGGTGGGCGTGGTTTCTTTTTCTAAGTTTGGTGGCTGCTTACTTGATTTTTGTTGCCAAAAGACGACAACGCATTATTCCTGTTTTGGAAGAAAAGACAAATACATCGCTTCAATTTATTCAAACAATAGGCTTGATGTATTTCCGTCAAAATGAACAAGTTAGCATCTGTGATATGAAAATGAAGCAATTTCAAACTTTTGTCCGCGAACGTTATAAATTACTTTCACGAACAATGGATGATGAATTTGTGAAGACTTTAGCGATGAAATCAGGTATTTCCGATTCTGACGTTCGAGCCATTACGTTGTTTGAAAAACGCATTGCGTATAATGATATAACCGAAGAAGTAATGATACAATTTCATCATTCACTCAATCGATTTTATAAAAATTGCAAATAAAAAAAACGAAAAATGAATCAGCAAACACCAGGGTTATTTTCTTTGGAAGGAAAAATTATCGTAGTGACAGGTGGGACGGGTATTTTAGGCACCAGTTTCGTCAATGCCATTATTGACGCAGGTGGTATAGTTGCCATTTTAAATACCAATGCAGACAAAGGCGCAAAAGCCGTTGCCACTATCAAAGCAAGAGGTGGAGAAGCCATCGCGATTGCTGGCAGCGTCTTAGACGACGAAAAAATGACAACTGCGCGGGATATCATCCTTGAAAAATATGGTAAAATTGATGGTTTGGTAAATGCCGCAGGGGGCAACGTACCCGAAGGCGTTTTGAAACCCGAAAATGATGTCTTTGATATGAACATCGAAGGCATGAAAAAAGCATTGGATCTCAACCTTTGGGGAACGCTTGTACCAGTACAAGTCTTCGGACCTATTATTGCAAAAACGGGCAACGGTAGCATTGTCAATATTTCATCGGTTAGTTCCAAAAGAGCGATTACCCGCGTTTTGGGTTACAGTATGGGCAAAGCAGCGATTGATATTTATACAAAATGGTTTGCCTTAGAAATGGCAAATCGGTATGGCGATGCAGTGCGTATGAATTCCATTATGCCTGGGTTTTTCCTAACAGACCAAAATCGTGCTTTATTGACCAATCCCGACGGTTCACTTACTTCGCGCGGTCAAGCGATTATCAGCCAAACACCTTTTAAAAGGTTCGGTCATCCTGACGAATTGGTCGGCGCATTGATTTGGCTATTGAGCGATGCCTCAAAGTTTGTTACAGGTATGGATATTGGTGTTGATGGTGGATTTACGATTAATAGTGGCGTTTAGCTTTTTTTACTGAGGGGGGGTATTAACATTTATGCCAAAACTAAAAAAAGCAGCCACGATTGTATCGTAACTGCTTCATTATAAATTGTTTATCTTAATTGTGGTCCGTGTAGGATTCGAAC
>JAYTUQ010000474.1:0-13753 GCA_043744455.1 Saprospiraceae bacterium
AAAAAGTCTACAATTTGAACTGCCTTTCAATTGGGTAAACGCTAAAATTAACACGACTTTTTGACGCTTTTTTTTATCACGACTTAGTGGCGGTTATCAAAAGTCATTTTTGCGCTCAAATCGTACATTGAAAAATTATCGTATTTATCACCATTTCCTTTTTTATAAGCAATATTTTGAGGCAAGGTGAGTAAACTCAAATATGCACCACGCCCTGCAACAATAAAAGAACTTTTACCCTTTTGAATCGGTCCTTCTACTGTCAAATTTGAATTGATTAAACCGACCGAGACATCGGCTTGTTTTTTTTGATTATTACCGTCTTTCAAGGCAATATCAATGACAGAGGATAATCTACCGCCATATTGTGCTGGAAATCCACCTTTAAAAACGGTCATAGATTTGACCGCATTGGGGTTCAAAAAGGATAAAAACCCAAAAAGATGCGACGTATTGTAAATAGCAGCACCATCTAAAAGAATAAGGTTTTGGTCAGGCGTACCACCCCGCACATACAAGCCGCTTGACCCCTCAGTACCCGTAGCGATGCCCGGTGTTAGGCTCAATGCTTTCAATAAATCGGGTTCACCAGCCAACGAAACGATATTTTTAAGTTTTTGAATAGGGATGTTGAGTACATCGTGTTTGACTTCATGCACTCTTTTTTCAATGACTTCTAATTCCGTCAAATCTGGATTTTGGCTCATTAAGATGACAATATTTGTATCTTTAAGGGCATAGATATTCATGTTACGAGTATGATATCCGACAAAAGAAATATTCAACTCTGTTTGTTCGTTTTTGTCAATACGCAGACTAAAAAAGCCATATTCATTGCTTCTAACACCGGTTATTCTATCTTCATTATAAATATTAGCTCCAACAAGCGTTTCCATTGTCGTTGAATCTTTAATATAACCATAAACGCTGATGGATTGTGCTTGACATATTGAAAAAGACAGTATCAAACACCATGAAAAGTATAGTTTCATTATGTAATTTATAAGATGTTAAATTTGTATTTTTTTGCATTTTTTGCATAAAAAATACCATACCCGTTTTTGATATTAGAGTAAATACTGAGGGGTTCTAAAATGCCATTGAAAAGACCAACAGGTTGCTGCAAGGAGTTGATATAGTTTAGATATTCTTTTGAAGTTGATGCTATTTCGAGTGTCACTTCTTTGTAAGTTTTCTTATCGTTACCCCACGAAACGGCATAGTTTAGTTCAATATTTTTATTAGAGAAACATTTGTTAGAGAAATAAGCCGTATTGTTGCTATTGTCAAAATCACAGTCTTTTATATCCAAAGACACGTCTTTAAACTCTTGAAAAATACTTTTCCCATCGGGCACACTAACATTAATGCGATAATAACTTCGTTGATTGAGCGATTTGTCAACAAGCGTAAAACGAAACGAACAGCCTTTCAAACTATCTGCGTTTTCTATCTTTAATGATGAAATTTGGACTGTATCGGGTATGATAACAGTTTCTGATTCTACGCTTGCTAAGGCACTAACTGAAGCTTTTATTGTGTATGAGTGTCCTATTTTGGGTTTAAAATTTTCGGACTTAAAAACGCCACTACCCATTGATTGTAATAAAATAATGGTTGTTCCATCTTCAATGAGTGAGACTTTAACACTATCCACATCAAATCTATTCAACCCATATGTTCCAGAAGGCGGGGCTGATTTGCTGACTGCGATAATACACCCCTCCGTGGGGTCAATAGAACCGTTGAGGACGATTTTATCACCATCATAAGTGATGTTGTAGTTTAAATTGGAGTCTTTGGCACAAGCCGAAAAAATAAATGTGATGAGTATGAGACGTTTTATTGATGCCATTTTGTTTAAATTGATGTGAAATAAAACGCTGCTATAATCAAACTCGTACGCAGATGATGATAGCAGCATTCTATTTTTGTAAAATATTATCTAAACAAGTTGCATTGTTTATCATCTGTGCCATTAACACGAGCTATGTGTTGCGTATCGTATGCAAATATTTGCCAACTGCCTGCATTACCACTACCAAAAGAAATTTTTGAATCATTACTTGCTTCGCCGTCAACGGCAACAACTCCTGTTCCACCAAAAATGACATCTTGAATATACACTGACCCGATAATTTTTAAATGTGGGACTGCAACTAAACTCCAAATACCTAAAAAACCTTTTACTTGATGTTTTGTCGTCGCATCGACATCTGTCCAAAATCCACTATTAGTGGTAGAAATCACACCATTCATCTTACGTTTTGATTGATATTGATTTTCACACCAGTCAAAATTCCAACGAGGTGAAGCTGCCGAATTACTGCGATTATTATCAAGAATAATAGAACGTTTTATTGGGTGGATTTTAACGTTAGGAATAGCACTAATATCTGTTTTTTTACTCATCATGTCTGCCAAATATGCCTTATCAAACGTAATAATAGTTGTCATAAGTAAATTTGTAAACATCATTGCCAACGAACAACAATCCATTTTTATTGACTAATTGTGAAAGCAAATAGCCATCAACGGTTGGTTCTGCATAGGCTTCACCTGCATTGTAAACAAGGGTTACATAATCAGAATACGAACTTAAATCACCATTTGTTTTCTGAATGTCTGTGTCACTAAAGCCTTTATATGCTTTATAAGACGACGTGAAATTAGGATACTGTTTTTCCAACCAATCAAACGATTTTTGATGTTTTTTTACCGTTTGAAGCGATGAAACAAGGCTTTCCAAAGATTTAAAGCTAAGAATACCATTTTCTGCTTTTACATTTTCAAGTTTAGGTTGAGTCATGTTAGCAGAAGGCTCTACTTTTGAATCCTGTTTACAGGCCTGCATAAAAACAACGAGCATCAATAAGACGCTTCCAGTTGTTACTGAATAAAACAACTTTTTCATAAGTCATTCGTTTTAAAAAATGATTAAATTCAGGGGCTTTTGTCGTCTATAGAACTCGCAATTCCGACGGCATTAGCCCTTTTTGTTAAAGCACACCTACACAACCGACCGTACGCTTCGGCTGCATAAGCTATATTGATGTATGTCAATATCAGTTATTAGTCATACTCAATTACACCTATTCTTACGAATGAAATGAAATGAAATGAAATGAAATGAAATGAAATGAAATGAAATGAAATGAATTTCTATTTGATTTGGTAATATTTTGTTTCTTAGGTTTAGTTTTAAAAATAAAGATTTTTTTTTGTCAAAATTTATGCAGCAAATGTATGTTGTAAAGGGTTTAAAAACCAAAACAATTGCGTTTTATTTTTAAAGTATTTCTGACAAAATTTTTACAAATATATGAAAAACACCCGCACCCAATTCCCCATTTTCAAGGCGCATCCCGACCTCGTTTATCTCGATTCGGCATCAACGACGCAGAAACCACAGTGTGTTATGGATGCAGAAATGGCTTTTTATCAAAAATACAATGCAAATGTGCATCGGGGCATTTATCCGTTGGCAGCAAAGGCAACGCAAGCGTATGAGGCGGTGCGTGAGCAGGTGCGAGGCTTTTTGAATGCCTCATCCCTAAAAAACATCATTTTTACGAGTGGGACAACTGATGCCATAAATTTGGTGGCAACGAGTTTTGCAGCAGATAGGGTAGGAGCGGGCGACGAAATAGTGATAACAGCGATGGAGCATCATGCCAATTTGATTCCGTGGCAACAAATATGCTTGAAAAATAAGGGTAAATTGGTTGTTATACCCTTTAATACTGAGGGGGTGTTGTCGCTTTCCGATTTAGAAAATGCCATGTCGGGAAGGACAAAATTGGTGGCTGTTACGCATATTTCAAATACATTGGGCACGGTGAATCCGATTGAAGAAATTATTGAGATAGCGCACAGTAAAGGCGTACCTGTTTTGTTGGATGTGGCGCAAAGTGTGTCGTCGCATGTGTTAGATGTTCAAAAGTTAGATGTTGATTTTTTAGTATTTTCGGGACATAAATTGTTTGGACCAACGGGCGTGGGTGTTTTGTATGGCAAAGAACAACTATTGAACGATATGATTCCCTATCGTTTTGGTGGCGAAATGATACGTGATGTTACTTTTGAACGAACGCTTTTTGCACCTATTCCACAAAAATTTGAAGCAGGAACGCCAAATATGGCAGGTGTCATAGGTTTAGGTGAAGCTATCAGCTTTGTGGAAAAAATAGGACGTGCAGCGATTCAAAAACACACAAATAACTTGTTAGATTACGCTACGACGGCTGTTTTGAAAATTGATGGTTTAGAGATTATTGGTCAAGCTAAGGAAAAATCGGCGATTATCTCATTTATACTGAGGGGGTGTCATCCACATGATGTGGCGACGATTTTAGGACAACAAGACGTGTGCATCCGTGCAGGGCATCATTGTACACAACCAATTATGGATTTTTATGATATTGCTGGCACTGTTCGGGCTTCGTTTTCAATTTACAATACATATGAAGATATAGACAGATTGGTGGAAGGCTTGAAAAAAGTGGTTTTGATTTTCAACTAATCTTCAAATGAATAGGTGTTAAAACCAAGCAGAAAGGAAAATTTTGTCACAGATTTCACAGAATAGAACATACACATATACACAAAAAGTAGGCACTGATTTGTGACCTATAAGAATAAGGATTATAGATGTTTTTTACTTAATTCCAATTTTTTTTGCCCTTCCTTTTTATATTCTCAATTTTCAATTATTTACAGAAATCCGAATTTTTTTTTGCTCGTAAATAAAATGTTTGTTAAAAATATACTTTTAAAGGTAGTCTTTGAGTAATCGAATTATAAGATACCTAAAAGGCTATAATACAATGAGTTCAATCGCATTTTTCGATTTTTGCGTGCTTGTAACATTTAATTACTAAAAAAAAACACACACAGTACCTCCAAACAATTGACTTTAACCTATTAAGTGCCTTTCCTTTGTATGAAAGACGTACATCCTCCCACGTTTTTCATTATAATCTCTGACAAACTCCCCAATTTCGAAGATTTAAAAATTTGGTTTATGCGACACAAAACAGTCGTCCCAACCATATTCACATTAACCAACAATTATATATTCCGCTTACTTATGTTAGCGGTAATAATCACAAAGACGCAACCAAGTGCATTAGCACAACAAAACACACAAAACTACGGAGACAGCCGAATGCACCCCACCTCCCAGATGGCATTTTTCGGTGATTTTACTAACTCGGGTATGTTTGCAAATAATCAAGGTACAGCTTCTTTTTATGGTAAACGGTTACAGAATATTTTTGGTACGAGAGCAATTGATTTTCAAAATTTGACGCTGGCAAATGGTAATGGGCTGATGTTGCACATACCTGTTGCGGTCACGTCAAATTTGGCATTTGAGAATGGTTTGGTGTTGACTGCCAGAAATACCCCCTCAGTATCATTAATTTTTGATAGTAATGCTGGATATACAAATGCTTCTGATGGACGCCATATTGATGGGTACTGCTCGAAGGTTGGTTCTGACTCTTTTAGTTTTCCGATTGGTGATGCTCAATGGATGCGCCCGGCTTCGACAGGACAAACGCTCAATACTGCTGCCGTTTTTCGGGCAGCCTATTTCAAAGGGAACCCTTCAGCCGCGACGTTGCCATTAGGTGCACCCTTTCCGATTGGAAATAAAGAGTTAACGATTTTACGTGTGAGTGATAAGGAATTTTGGGATATAAAAGGCGCAACACCCACTCGTTTGACACTGACTTGGAATATAGAAAGCCGTATTGATGTATTGACAGATAATGATTTGCCTAAGTTGGGCGTTGTGGGTTGGAATGGTTTAGAGTGGAAAAATTTGGGAAATGATGGTTTGGTAGGTACGGCAATGTCAGGTAGCGTGCGTTCTCGAATTGTTGTACCTGATAGTTTTACGGTATTTGCATTGGCGTATTTAGGACAAAATCAGCGATGTGTCACCAATGCACCCGTTTTAGCCGTTAGTAAATCTATAACGGTTTGTCCGAATTATCCAGCTTTGATAGATGCCAAAATCAATGGCTATCACTTCCGCAATTATTTATGGTCGGATGGTTCAACTGGTTCAACTTTGACGGCAAGCAGTGCGGGGAAATATTGGGTTAGGGTTTGGGACTCATGCGGCAATATTCAAACAGATACATTTCTTGTGCGGTTGTTACCAGAAGTTAAATTGAAGGTCGTTCCGACGCTGTGTTACGGTACGAACAATGGTCAGATTAATATATTATCCGATACGACACAGATGCGTGTTTGGCTGAACAATCAGTTGACGTTTGCAAATGCAATGAAAGGTTTAGCAGCCGGTAGCTATAAACTAAGGATACAAAGTCCTTACATATGTGGCTTAGATACAACAGTGATAGTGAATGAACCACTGCCAAGCGTGGTGACTATTAGTGCGAATCCGACGAGCCCACAACGTGGTGAGACAGTGATTTTGACGGCACAACCTGGAAATGGTTTCAAACCAGCATTCTATCAATGGTCGCCAACAACCCAGGTGAATTGCCCAACGTGCCCAACGACGACAACAGTGTTACCAGAAAAAGATGTGCATACTTATACGATTACAGCAGTTGACTCGAATGGTTGCCAAGCATCAAATGAAATTGTCTTTAATACAGGTAAAACAAGCAAATACTCTATATATGTGCCGAATATCTTCAAACCCGACCATGAGGACTATACGGTTCTGGGCAATCCGAATCACGTAAAAGTTCGTTACATGCGCATCTTTGACCGTTGGGGCGAGTTAATTTTTGAAGCCAAAAACTTCAAACCAGATGGGTCGGTGTCATGGGATGGTGGGTATAGAGGTAAGCCATTGAATACGGGAACATTTGTGATTGTCCTTGAAGCAGAGTTTATTGACGGAACAGTGCAAAAGATAGCAAGAGATATTTTATTAGTACGATAATTAAGACTGGATAGTTGGTGATAAATGGTATAGAAATTGTCTATTGTTAACTATCCAGTATTAATTTTCAAAACAACCATTTAAAAAATGAATAGATTATTACTCACTACCATGCTTGTCATGAGTATCTGGATACTGAGGGGGCAGGATATGCACTTTTCTCAGTTTACGACTTCAACAATGCACCTAAGTCCTGCTGCTGTTGGCATGATGGAGGATCGGGCGCGTCTCAATTTGCAATATCGCAATCAATGGGCAGCCATACTGGGTAAAGATGCGTCATTTAAGACGCTTGCCTTGACTTACGAGCGTCGTAAGGACTTGAAATCCACAGATTTTTTTGGTTGGGGCGTTGGCATTTGGAGCGACAAAGCAGGCGCATTGCAACACGATGAAGCGAAAGCTGCTATTTCGTATGCCCGTAAGATGGCGGGTAAAGGTGATGTGGTACACTATTTACTCGGCGGTGGGCAAGTAGGCCTTTTCCAAAAAAAAATCAATTTAGATGGTCGCGAATGGGTAAACCAATACGATGGAAACGGAGGTTACGACCCCTCACGACAAGGTGGTACAGTATTGACCAATAGAAGTTGGTCATTTGATGCCTCGATGGGTTTGGGCTGGTATTCAACATTTGGTAATAACAATCATATTATGGGCGGTTTCGCCTTACAGCACCTAAATCGACCTGCCATTTCCTTTGACAACAGTTTATTTCAGAATTTATACATCAGAAGGACATTTCATCTAGCAGGAGAATTCCAAATGGCACGGTTTTTTAATGTAGCACCGAGTGCCATGATGATGCAGCAAGGACCGTCCACTGAATATATGGTGGGCGGGGCAGTTAAAGTGATTTTACGTGAACCGAATCGCGCTTCAATGCAATTAGGAGCATGGTTGCGGACAGTTAACAAACTAGAAGGCAGTTCACTAAATGATGCATGGGTTTTAACAGCGCGGTTTGATTGGGAACATTATGGGCTTGGTTTTAGCTACGATGTTAATACCTCGCTTTTGAAAGAGATAAACAATGCAAATCATTCTATTGAACTCTTGTTGACCTATAAGTTTGGTAAAATCGAAGACCAAGCAAGGGTTATTACACCACGTTTTTTATAGTTCCGAAATGAATAATATTATGATAATAAACTTAACAAATAACTTACAACGTATTTTGAGAAAACTTAATTTGAAATTACTTAAACAATAACCATTACTTAAAGTCTTAAACCAGACTTCCCTACTCCCCCGTTTTTATGTAACTAATTTGTTCTAAGCGACTGCTCCCCACGCGGTAGGTGACATTTATATTTTCAAAAAATAAAATGATATGAATTGTATCATCTCATTTCAGACCCTAAGAAGGTCTAAAATGAGCGTTTGCTATATCTATTTGCATTTTGAATGACCCTACCGAGGCCATTCAGTTGACATATAGGTTTGTGTTCTTTGGCAATATTGTTTGGACTAATAAATCTAAGTCTCATTATACCCCCCTCAGTATTTGACCCAAAAACGGGTTAAATATTGAAAACATTCATTACAACTGTAACGCAATTTTACATATTCTCATTAATAACCATTTTTAAATTTAATTCAAAATGAAAAGATTTAGACAGTTGCTTGTTGCACTTTCACTCATGGTAATAGGGGTGCAAGTGGCTCAAGCTCAGGTAAAGCTTGGTGATAATCCAGGTACCATTGATGCAAACGCATTATTGGAGTTGGAAAGCACTACTAAAGGCTTCTTACTGCCTCGTATGTCCACCGTGCAACGACTCGCCATGGTGTCACCGACTGAAGGTATGATGGTGTATGACAACACCGCAAACTGTACCTATATCTATCGTGCTTCGGCAGGACAGTGGTATAGCCTTTGTGCTGCAGACTCTTTGACTGCCAGCAACGGTTTGACGAAAGTAGGACGTGACATCCAGTTAGGTGGTACTTTGACACAAGCAACCAATATTGCCCAAGATGGTAACAACCTTAACATCACGGGTAACGGAAGTTTAGGTGTTGGTACAAACGCACCGAATGCAACGACAAGAGCGGACATCGAAGCCAGAGCAGGCGAGGACCCATTGAGATTAGGGGGACTCCGTACAGGTGCTTCAACAGACTCAATTATGACGCTGAATGCCTCAACAGGTATCTTGAGAAAACGTACACTCGCTGATGTGTTGCGAGATCAGGATGATTACGTCTGGAAATTGGACGGTAACTTAACAACGGCAGTACGCTCGCTCGGTACTAAAAGCAACTTTGCTTTACCAATTATTACAAACAACGTAGAACGTATGCGTATCGCTGCAACAGGTGAAGTGGGTATCGGTACGAATGCGCCTACCAACAAATTGACGGTCGAAGACACTGCTGACCCTTTGAAATTAGTGGGTTTGCAAACAGCTGCTATGACTGATAGTCTTTTGACTATTAATGCAACAACGGGTGTTGTCCGTAAAATCACTATTGACTCAGTGGCTTCTCGCGGTATCGTTGCAGAGAACGGTGTTAACAAATCTGGTAATGTCGTTCGCTTAGGTGGTAATTTGAATCGTGTAACAACGATTGGTACGAGTGGTACTAATACACTTAACATCACAGGCTTACAAGGAGGTTCAGCAGCAGATTCTATCATGACAATCGATGCTGCTACAGGTGTTGTTAAATCTCGTGATGTGAAAGCTGTCGCGGCAGCAGGTATCGAAGTAGAAAACGGTATCAGTAAAACGTATAACAGAGTTCGTTTAGGTGGCACTTTGAACCAAGCAACGACCTTGACAACCGATGCGACAAATACGTTAGCTGTGGCTGGTTTGCAAGGTGCAACAACTGCGGATTCTGTTGTGATGGCTGACAGAACCACGGGTGTTTTACGCCGTATGTCTCTTGCTGATGTTGGAGCGGGATCATTTACAGCTAATAATGGTTTGACAAAAACAGGCAACAACGTTCAGTTGGGGGGTACTTTGTTACAAGCCACCTCAATAACAACTGATGCGACTAAGACTTTTGCAGTTGCTGGTTTGCAAGGCGCAACAACTGCGGATTCTGTTGTAATGGCTGACAGAACAACGGGTGTTTTACGCCGTATGTCTCTTAATGATGTAGGTGCTGGCTCTTTTACTGCCAATAACGGTTTGACAAAAACAGGCAACAACGTTAAGTTAGGAGGAACTTTGATTGAAGCAACAACAGTGGCTCAAGGTGGTAACGTGATGGCTTTCACAGGTGGTAATGTCGGTGTAGGTACAGCAACCGCACCTGACCGCTTGACTGTTAGCGGTAACGCAAGCATCACTAACACAGGTACTGTAACAACAACACTTTCTGATGGCACAACCACAGGTCAAATTAAAGTAACAGGTAACAATACGGAATTGAGTTCAACTGGTTCCGCTGGTTTGCAACTCTCGACAGGTGGTACGCCTGCTGCACGTGTGACTGTGACGAGTGCAGGTTTAGTGGGTGTAGCTACAGCTGCGCCAAACGCTACTTTTGATGTTGTTGGTTCTGTTGCCCATTCAATTTCGACTAAAACGGGTGCTTATACGGCAGCGTTGACTGACCATACCCTTATCGCAGATTGCTCAAGTGCTGGTTTTACATTGACTTTGCCTGCTGCAAGTTCGTGCCCAGGTCGTACTTATATCGTCATCAAAGGTGATGCAACAAATAACGTGTTGACTTTTAGTAGTGCTATTCGTTTGAGTCTTTCTCAAACAATGCCAAGTGTCAATTACAACGTTCGCCTTCATATCCAATCTGATGGAACAGATTGGTGGTTGGTTGCGCGCTTCTAATCCGAACCATATTTGGTATGTGTGCCATGTGTTAATATGCCTTTGGCACACATACCTTTTTTTGACAAACATAAATGTGACCCCCTCAGTATAAAAGCACTTTCGAGTCCAGTTTGGGTCTTTCCATAAACCACTATGAACGCATTACCGAAAACTCATTTTTTTTTAAAACCGTCTTAATCTATAGCTCATGCGTTTAAATTTTATAAAAGCAATACTTCGTACAGGTGTTGTTATGGCACTATTTATTTTTGTGTCAAATCAAACCCTTTTTGCCCAAACTGATGTGAAAATCGGTACGAGTCCAGGCAACAAAACCCCTTCGGCCGTCCTTGAATTGGAATCCACAACCAAAGGTTTCTTACTACCCCGTATGACAGCAGTTCAGATGAATGCCATTTCTTCTCCTGCCAATGGTTTGGCTGTTTACAATACAGACGTGCAGTGTACCTTCCTTTATCGTGGCTCAACTTGGGTGAGCCTTTGTGATAGTGCAACCAATGGTTTGACAAAATCAGGCAGCGTCATCTCTCTAGGGGGGGCATTGACAGGTGCAACAACTATTACAACCACAGCGGTTAATACATTAGCATTGAGTGGTATTCAAGGCGGTACAGCAACAGATTCAATTATGACACTCGACGCCTCAACAGGTGTCATTAAACGCCGTACAGTTGCCGATGTCATCAGTAGCAGCAATACCGCTTGGTTAATTGACGGTAATACACTGACGGGTACAGCAACCATTGGTTCTAATTCGAATCATGACGTAGGCATCGAAACAAACGGAACAACACGCTTAACTATTACGAATGTTGGTGCGATTACGCAATCCGGCACCGGTCAAGTCACCTTCACAGGCAATGTTGACGCAACCAATGGTTTAGACGTCACAACGGCTCAATTGACCGCCAATGCAGGTTCAACACTGACAGGCACAACCAATATCAACGCCACAGGTGCAGCCGCAACCAATATTGGTAACGCATCCAGTACAACAACCGTTGTCGGTCCCGCCAATATCAACACCACAGGTACATCTACAACTGCTATCGGAAATGCATCAAGTGCGGTCACAGTAGCAGGTACGACAAGCGTTACGGGCGCGACAACCATTAATACAACAGGTGCCAACAATACAACCATCGGTAATGTATCGAGTACAACAGCCGTTACGGGTGCTACCAATATCAATATAACGGGTTCATCGGCTACGGTCATCGGCAATGCCAGTTCAACAACAACCATTACAGGTCCGAATGTCAACGTAACAGCATTGAACGGTGGCGCATCCACGGACTCCATTGTAACAATTAATGGTTCAGGTACGTTAAAAAAACGGACTGTTGCTGATGTCGTTGGTGGTTCAATAACAGCCGATAACGGTTTGACTAAAAGTACAGCCACAAATGTTCAATTAGGTGGTACTTTATTACAGACCACAAGTATTGCACAAGGTGGATTCGATTTTAAACTTTCAGGTGGTAATGTCGCTGTAGGTTCGTCAACCGCACCCACTTCTACTTTTCAAGTCACAGGTTCACAGGCGGCATCTTATCGTAAAGTGACTGCAGGGACAACCTTAGCTGCCACCGACTATATTGTGTTAGCTAATGCCACATCTGGTATCATTACCTTAACATTACCCACCGCAAGTACCTGTACAGGTCGGACGTATTATGTGGGTAAGTCAGATGAATCAACCAATGTGGTTTCTTTTTCACCCGCATTGTATCTAACAGAGACAACAACAATTGCGAGTATCAACTTCGCAAAAAAATATAAAATCGTTAGTGATGGATCAAATTGGTGGATTTATAACGAATAATTATATAAGTAACAATGTTTGGCGTGGTTTTTAGTAACCCTTGATACGTTTGTATGTTGCTTATGATTTTATTCAAATAGATAAATTGACAAGACATGCAAATAAAAAGTAACTTCTTATGCTGAATGTATATAAATATTTATCTATAAATTTAAAGTGTTTGTTGACCATAGGGTGCGTTGTAACCTTATGGTCAACAACTGCTTTTGGTCAAACAGACTTGAAAATAGGTAATTCTCCAGGCGCAATTACGACTTCTGCTGTTTTTGAAGCCGCGAGTACAACAAAAGGCATATTGATACCACGTATGACAACCACCCAGATGAATGCTGTTTCTTCTCCTGCTGATGGTTTAATGATTTATAATACAACGGATGGTTGCCTTTATATTTATCGGACTTCTTCTTGGTTAAGTACATGTTCGCCTACTTATGCCATGGCTTGGGGTTTATTGGGCAATGCCAGTACAGTGGATGGTACAAACTTCATCGGTACAACAGATAATATCCCCCTCAGTGTCCGAGTCAATAATCAAAAAGCAGGGCGCATAGGTATTGTAGGCGAGACTTATTTAGGGTATCAAGCTGGTAATGCGGTTACATCTGGACAAAATAATACTTTTTTAGGCTATCAATCAGGCACAGCGAATACAAATGCGTGGAGTAATACTGCCGTTGGTTATCGAGCACTATATGCTGCCACGACGGGCAGTTCGAACACGGCTATCGGTGATAGTACTTTAGTTTTGACAACAGGTGGCAACAATACGGCTTTGGGATATCGTGCAGGTATCACAAATACAACAGGAACGAATAACACCTTAATCGGCAATAGTGCCAACGTAAGTGGTGCTACTTTGAGCAATGCAACCGCCCTAGGCTTCAGTGCCGTCGTTGGTGCGAGCAACAGCCTTGTATTGGGTGGCACAGGTGCAAATACTGTTGCCGTTGGCATCAATACCACGACCCCTCAGTATAGACTCGATATTGATGCCCAAACAGGTAGTGCGGGCAATCCTTTACGTCTTTTGGGACTGAATGCAGGTTCAACTGCGGATTCTATCATTTCATCAAGCAGTGGTATTCTGCGTCGTTTGTCCATTGCTCAAATTATTGGAGCGAATGCTTGGACAACAACAGGTAATGCCAGTACGGTTGACGGCACCAACTTTATTGGTACAACTGACAA
>JAYTUQ010000475.1:0-13623 GCA_043744455.1 Saprospiraceae bacterium
GCAAATTGTGGAGTCCCAAAACCGATCATCAATTTTTGTCGCTTCGAGAGGGGATTTGAGCAGAGATACGGCTCGAATCCTCCAACTCGACGCAAATGGTAACAATGCCCGTTCGATTTTTGTAAAGCCTTTTGGCACAAATAACACATTACGTTTCAACCGCGTGGATGAAATATCCGTTCTTTCTAATGGAAAATTAGCGATTTTGGGTGATTATTTTGCTCAAATTGATACAAATGGTACAGTAGAGTGGGCGCATCCCCGTCGGTTTTACACCTTACCGAATACGTTTACAACGACAAATGACGGTGGTTTTGCGGTTGTTGCGAGTTTTGATTCAATAAATGTTCAAAGGACTTTATTTATCAAAATGAATAGCAATGGCGTACAAACTTTTAGCCGTGTATTAGATATTTCTTTTACAGTTAATTCGATATTTCGTTTGCCCAATAGATTGGTTCAAAATGAAGGTGGCAGTTTCGTTTTGGCTGAAGATGAAGAATTTGGCGCAGGCAGACAAGCCGTTTTGATGAAAATTAATGCAGATGGTAGTGTCGTCACAAATGAAATTAAAGGACGTGTCTTTATTGACAAAAATTTTAATAACCAATTGGATGGCAACGAGTTAGGTTATCAAAATATCTTAATTGAAGCCGTTAGTCGTGAATATCCGAATAAAATTTTCCGTTCTACACCCTTGGATTCAACGGGTAATTATAGTATAACAGTTGATTCTGGTAGTTTTGATTTAAGGTTGAAAGGCTATTCTAATACGTGGAGTGTGCCAAACGAGGTGGTTAGTTTTTCGACAGATGACCAATATGGTAAAATGCCGCGAAACTTAGCTTTACAATCCATTCGGTCTTGTCCGCAACTTGAAGTGAATATCACGACAGGTTTTTTGCGCCGTTGTACACCTACGAACTATCGCGTTAGGTATGCGAATAATGGTGCTGGTTTGGCTCAAAATGCTTATGTAACGGTTCTATTGGATTCGTTACTCAATTTTCAAAGCGCGACTTTACCAGTTTTTTCAAGAATTGGACGCTTGTTTCGTTTCAATTTGGGTGATATTCAAACAGGCAGAACGGGCAGTTTTGATATTCAAATAGCTCCTGCTTGTGGTGATTCTTTGAAAGATGGGCAGACTTTATGTGTTGAAGCACATATTTTTCCTGATTCTTCTTGTGTTCCTACTGTAAATTGGTCGGGCGTAAATTTGACTTTGACGGGTTCTTGCGAGACAGATTCAGTTGTTTTTCGTGTAAGTAACGTTGGAACAGCAACTAATAACACTGGAAAAGTTGGAATAGTCATTATTGATGAAGTATTATTTTCAATTCGCCCCGCCATTGGCACTTTGCCTGCAAATATAACAACAACCTTCAAATATCCTAAAAACGGCAGCACATACCGTATGAATTTGCCACAAGAGGCGAATCATCCAAGTCTTTCTCAATTGACAACAGCGGTTGAAGGATGTCGGACGAATACACAAACGAATTACAGTGTCAACAAAGTGAATCAATTTGCCGAAGGCGATGCGGATAAATTTGTGGATAAAGAGTGTCAAATACTGAGGGGTGATTTTGTCGCTGGAGAAGTTGAGGCTTTTCCACAAGGATATCAAAATCAACACTTTATCAATGCGACAGATGGTATTGAATACGAAATTCGTTTTCGCAATTTAAGTAATGATACGGCTTTTGCGGTTCAAGTTAGAGATACATTGTCTGATTTTATTGACCCCAATTCTGTTGAGTTAGGTGCAAGCAGCCACCCATATAGTTTTACAATGTTTGGAAAAAATATCTTGAAATTCACTTTTTCTAACATCGGTTTGTTGCCCAATGTCGTAGATAGTATAAAATCGTTTGGTTTTATAAAATTCAGAGTTAGCCTCTATCCAAAATTGCCCAAAGGGACAAGGATTTTGAATAGAGCGGCAATAAGTTATAATTATGGCGGTTTTGCAACAACAAACCAGACATTTCATACTGTTGGACAAGACTTTATCATAACGGCGACGATTGATAGAAATGAATTAGTAGATACAAAAGTTGTTGTTTATCCAAATCCGTTTTCTGAAAGAGCCACTTTTGATATTCAAAGTGACCCCCTCAGTAAAACAAGCAAATTTTCACTCTATGATATGATGGGCAGACAAGTGCGGAGTGAACATTTTGAAGGCAACCAATTTGAATTTGAACGCAACAATTTGTCTAAGGGCATGTATGTATTTAAAATCGAAAATGAAGGTCGTCGCATCGCCACAGGAAAATTGGTGGTGAAAAACTAATTAAGGAATTATATTTATTAAGAATATAAAGGTTTATAGCGTAAAAAGGGACAGTCGAAAGACTGCCCCTTTTTTTATGTATTTTACTTTTGAATATTTTATAACATTCTTTTAGTTCAATTTTGTTGTATTAACATCCAAATTAGCATCCAAATTAGCATTCACATTAGCATCTCCATTCTCAATAGGAGGTTGTTCCATGATACCCATATTTACATTTACGATGGGTGCTTTTTCAGCGATGGGTTGCGGAGCAGGACGAGGAGCAACATCATCGCCACTGATATTCAATAGGTTAAGGAAAAAACGTTCAGAAAAGCCTGCAATAAAAGCTAAGAATATGACCGATCCGCCATTCGTCAAAGTGATACCTGGCACAATCTGCCACGATAAAAAGGAGAATAAAATCATTGCCGCAAGCGCACCAATATTGATTTTGAGTTGATTGTTTTTCAAATTCTCTTGATAGTCTGTCAAAACCGTCTTTGTTGTTCGAACTGACATAAGACTGCTAAAAAATGCGCCACCAGCACCAAAAATAGCGACACACAATGTGACAACCCAAGGACGGATATCAGGTAGAAATTTACTTAATATAGATTTTGCCCAAAAAGAATCATCATAATTGATGACCATCGGTAAAAAAACGATAGATGCAGCAAGTACATACCACGACCATTTGCGCGACATGTTGAGTCGTTCTATTTGTAAACCCGTCGAAATAATAGCACCTTGTTTGGCTTCATTTAGGGCTTCTTTTGTTTTGTCGAGTGCCGCACGGATGCCACCCAAGGTTTGTCCTTCCTTCAAAACCTCGCTTTCTAAGTAGTTACCCCAAGCGATGCCTTGTCCTTTTAATTCAGCTGCCAAACCCATAGCTTGTGCTTTGGCATAATGTGGCGGATAAATCCAAACCATAGATTGGTCAGTCATATCGAGCATCGTGATAACGTCATTGACATCACAATCATCATCTTCAAGTGCTTCACGGGATGTTTGTAAGTAATTGATAATCAGCCTTGCCGTCACTAAATCCATGTAAGGCGTATTATAAAAATTGTTGTAAGCCGTCTTGAAGTTTCCTTCCAACTTCAAATAACGTGCACGAAGACTGTTGAGATAAAATCCTTGATAACCCAAATTTTTCGGTTTTTCGGCGTTCGTGCGTTTAAGCCATTTAGGT
This sequence comes from Saprospiraceae bacterium, assembly GCA_043744455.1. Lineage (GTDB taxonomy): Bacteria > Bacteroidota > Bacteroidia > Chitinophagales > Saprospiraceae > JAAFJT01. Next base: position 3,483 of record JAYTUQ010000475.1, read on the forward strand.
TGTTTCCACATTTTGTCATCAAGCCATTTTGCCATTCCTTCGTTTTGAGGCGCAATAGTTGTCATTGTATGTATATCATCAGGGTCAATACCGATAGCCCTTACATTTTTATTATCACCTTCTGGTTGACTTGGTTTTTTTCCGATTCCCATTGTTATAGAGGATTTTTTTTTAAGATATGGTTATTCAATTCAGTTTCAAATATAAGAAAATATTTTTGGGATAGGTTGTAAATTCATTGAATGCTTTTTAATAGGCTCTGAAAGTTGGGTTGAATGATGCCAAATTGCTTTTCACCTATCGTTTGGCTACCATACCACACACGTTCAAATATAGAAGTTGTGTCTCGGAATGGTTCAAAGAATCGATGTTCGCGCATTTCTCGCACATACATGCGGTTAGTTTTGTCTTTTTTCCACTCAATATCGCCTTTTAGATGCAGTTCTTTCAAAATGGCGAGATAATATAGACGTATGGCAAGTGTATAGTTTTTTTCCGAAATGGCTTTTTGAATAAGTGGGTCGAGTTCTGCCGTTTCTAAGTGCTCTTCAATGTGTTCAAGGTCAATCTGTACTGAGGGGTCAATAATGCGGCGTTTTTTTGTGCCAAAAATATTGCCTTCACCTACGAAACGCAATATCAAATAGGCTAAAAGCACAATTGCACCAATAATGAAAAACCATTTTAAAAAGACAATCAAAACGCCCCACATCGGATTGAAGCCTCTTGGTGACGTTTCTTTTTTTCTTTTTTCAATTTTATCGGAACTGTAATCAATACCCAATTTAGCTTGTTCCCAACGGTTTTTGTCAAAATTTTTAGATTCCAAAGGTTGCTGAAGATACTCTTGTTGGGCAGCAGCAAAAGGGCTTTTTCTATGCTCTTTAGGAATCGTTATTGTATTTATAAGTGAATCTGTTGCCTCATAAAAAATTGAATCCGTAACATTCGGCTGTATATTTTGTTTATCATAAAAATCTTGTGCATACCCCCCCTCAGTAGGAAGTAATAGATATGTGCAAAAAAATATGGAAACGAGTCGTTGCATGTTAATTGAGTTTATGTCTTTAGCCCATTATTAGTGTCTTTTTCAATTTTTAATCAAAATACAAATATAGATGGAATGTTTTGTTTTGTTAAACAAGATATAGTAGAATGTTGATTCATAAATATCAATATATAATACAATAGGATAACTTTTATTTAATTTGACCCTAATGTGAGAAATATATTCTACACTTTCCCCGACTTTGGTGCAGGAGCCATTATTGATAAGAAGAAAAAGCAACAGCAACAGCAAAACTAAATACAAGCCTTTAAAATAGGTTTAGGTAAACTTTTCAAGACAGTTTTTTCATTACTGACGTTCGGGAGACTCAAAAGGTTTCCCGAACGTTTTTTTTCGTTACTCAATACCCTCGTCATTAGCAATTTCTCTTTGGCATCTTTACCTCTTTTAAGGCTATTTCAAGTATTATTTGTTGTTTTTGTTCATGTGTACAATTTTTGAACTTCCTTTAAAATCGTCTCTTTTACCTTATACCATTCGACTTTCTTAAACAAAATAGGTTCTTCATCTTTATCTGCATCATCGAAGTAAGTCAGGCTTCGCGATACCATGAAAATTGAGCCATCTTGAAATTTCGCATTATAGAAATCGAAAAGCTGTGATAGTTTATATTTTTTAAGCAAAAAATAAATATCTATAAAATCTCTTTTACGTCCTCGTCCTGCAATTGCTGCTAATTTCATGGCTGCAATATCTGGCAAATCCAATAAGCGCAAACCTTCTGTGTGCAAAACTTGATTGATTAATGGATAGGTCTCCGTGATTTGTTTTAAGATATCCAGTGTTGAGGCTGCGACTGTTTTTCTATGTAACATCTGAATTGTTCTTTTGGCATGTTAAATATACAACTTAAAAAACTTAAAGTTTTAGCATCTAAATCCCTTGATTCGAGCATTTCGTTTTTAATCCGATTCAAACCATAAAATGCTTTGATAGCGTTCCAATCTTCGACTGTGCCATACATAACAACTCGCTCAATCACATAACGCGCTTTATTTTCCCAATCAATTTTGTCGTATTGGGTATCCCAAAATATAACTTTCGATAGTTCCATTATCTTTTCACTTTTAGCAACAAATTTAAACAAAAAAAGAGACCCCTCAGTAAAAAAAGCAATTTATCCAATACCCAACAGCATTTTCAAAGCATCGTAATAAACGGATGCTGCGACATTGCCAACGATGCCTTCGGCATTTTTATCAAGCCATTTGATGATTTGTTTGCCTGTTGATTCCTTTTCTGCTTTGGTTTCGGGTTCGGGTAAGGTTTCAACGAAATCTATGAGTTTCTCTTTTTTAGACTCGTTCAGTTGTGCTAAAAGTTGGGTCAAGGCTTCTATGTCTTGTGCATTAAAATCTTTGTTCTCAATGGTGTTATGAACAGTCTGTTTGTTATCAACATGAATGATAGGATTAAAGTTAATCTGTAAGCTGTCTCTATCGTAGCCTTTCTCGTGTTTTGTCTTTTGTTCAAAGGCTTTTATTTCGTTTTTCAGTTGATGTTTCGCTGTCTTTGCCTAATAAACTAATGATTTTGAACCAATACGTTAGATTTAGTGATTCTTTTCGGGCATCCATCATCAAGACATAAAAGGCGCGTGGTGTGAGAAAGAATTGGTGCGTCATATACTGCAATTCTTGTCCGCCAAAATCCCACAAATTGGCGTGAAAGATATTATCGCCAATGTCTCGATGGGGTATTTCTAAACCTTCTTTTATGATAATCCCGTGTGTTTCGGGTGTATTGCCCACTTGATGATTGACATCTTTCATTTTCTCAAATAAAGTTGTTTTACCTGTGCCGCCTTCACCGACGATAATCATTTTGGCTTCGTAGAGTTCAACAGTACCGCCTTGTTTCTCTATTTGTTTCCAATAACGCAATATCGCGGCGTTACCTTGTTCGACTATTTCTTGGGGTGGGTTACTGAGGGGGCATCCTTCAATCATTATTCCACTTCCGTATTTTTCCCATTTAACCTCAATACCCTTTTCAATAATCTTTTTCAAAGGACTTAAATCGCTCACTTGGGTTGAGGAAACATAAAGGGATTGCAAGGTCGTCAAATTTTTTAACGGTATTAAATCTTTAACTTTGGTTGATGAAATCTCGAGTAAAATTAAGTTAGATAATTTTGAGGCAAAATTAACATCAATTAACTCACAATGATTGAGATATAATTTTTCCAAAAAAATAAAATTTGAAATTACGTTAAAATCAGTGATTTTCAAATTTGATAGTGCTAACAATCTTAGCTTTTTAAGTTTAGTTATATCATTTGGCAAAAGGGATATTTCGTTTTCTGTTGTAACTTCGATGATAATATTTTTAAGCTGGTTATCTTTAAATTCATGTCCACTACTTAAATTCAGCTCTTCTAACCAAGTCAATTCAAACAATTCATTTGGAATATTATAGAGGCAATAAGTACCTAAGTCAAGGCGCGTCGCGCGAGTTTCTTTAGCTTCACGTATCAATTTTAAGGCGAGTTAGGACATGGCGTTAGGTTTTTAGTTTTTAGATTAAAAAGGTGGATGCAAACCAAGTGGTGTAAAAACTTGCCGAAGATTGACCAAACCTTCACGGTTGAGTTCCAGTCTTTTGACCGTCGCACGCCCAGTTGGGCTGATGCCAATGATAAATGTAAATGTCTCGTTCCAACGAAAATGGGTGTTCCAATCATCTGTCCGAGGATTGTAAAGTGGTACGATAATGCCCGTGTTTGGGTCGGGAGAGTGCGTAAAAGTGTATTTCAAATTGTTACAACATTGGCAGGAAAGCGCAATATTTTCAAGGTCATCTGTACCGCCCTTGGCAAGCGGCACAATATGGTCACCCGAAAAAACATCCTGCGTATATTTCTCTTGGGCGATACAGTATTCACAACAATATTGAGCCCGTTTTCGGACAATGAGTTTAAGGCTTGTTTTCATGGCTCGACAGGTAACAAACCTAAATCTGTCATGACATCATCCAAGGGAACGCTCCTTATTTTTGACAAGGCGACTAAATATTTTAGACGTTCAACATTGGATTCTTCGATTTTTTTACTTAAATGTACAAGAATCTGATATTCATTATCTGTCAATGTTTCTGATCGGCGTAAGACCATAAGACGGTGATAATCAGCCCATTCCGATTCAGAAAGTAGCGTGAATGAATTGATTTTCAGAAGCAAATCATCTTCCGAAAGTTCAGAAATTCGCTTTTTTTTATTGGACTTTTTGGGCAAGTCTGTTGCAATTTGCAGCAATTGCAACAGATAGCTTTCAAGGCTGATACCTTTTTGAGTTGCCCCTTGCAGCAATTGCTGTTCAATATTTGAAGGTAATTCAATCATTAATGCCATACTGTTCTTTTTTTTACAAAATTAATAGTTTTTGAATAAAAAAGCAAAATCTACGGAAAATACTGAGGGGTATCCAAAGCGTTCGTCGGTAGTTCGGATAAGCCGCAGTTACCGAGGTCGTGGGTTTTGGCGTGTGTGCGTTTAGCTTTACGTATCAATTTTAAGGCAAGTTCGGACATGGCGTTTTTTTGTTTTTAGATTAGGCTGTGTATCGTTGGCATCAGGATGCTAAGGATTCTGTGGATGCTAAGGATGAGGTACGTTCTTATCTTTAGCATCTTGATGCCAATATTTTCAATCCGTAAAAATAACCCATTTTCCTTTTTTTGTATTCGATAGTGTTGAATATATTTAGACCCTTCCAAAAGTTAAAAACTTTTGGAAGGGTGATTTACATTAAAAAAGATTTTATGGGTAAATAAATTATGCTAAAAAAGAGGTCCCCTCAGTATGGTATCTGAAAAATCATTGTTTAATTTACGATGCTTTTTATCATTATTGTAAACAAAACTATTATGGGCAAACTTATGACTTTGGGTATGGTGTATCATCTTCATGACCATGCTGTTGATAAAAATAATGTATTCGCTAATGCGGGTAATTATACTTACTTTTTAGAGCGTTATGAGCATTTCCTTAAGCCTGTTGTCCATACAATGGCTTTTTGTTTGATGCCTAATCATTTCCATATGGCTATTCAAGTAAAAACACGAGAGATGATATTGCAAGCATCGCCTGCGCTTTTAGACAATTGGCATTTGTCTAAGGGTTCTACTGATTATGATTTTCAGCGACGTGTCAGCAAACAGTTCGGTAATTTTTTCAGTGCTTATACGCAAGCCTTTAACAAACAGCAAATTCGACGCGGTGCGCTTTTTGAAGGCAACTTTTGTCGTAAATTAGTACCTAATCGTGTGTATTTCAAGAATTTGATTTGTTATATTCATCACAATCCCGTGAATCATGGCTTTTGTGAACATTATCGAGAATGGCTTTTTTCGTCCTATAATTTGCTCATTATGGAGGAAGTGCCAACCTTTCTGCACAGAGAACCGTTGTTTAAAGCTTTTGATGGCAAAACTTCTTTTATTAAAGACCACGATAATTGGAAACAAAAACCGTTGGAATAGTTGGTGTCTTACTTGTTGTTAAACCTTTCCAAAAGTTTGAAACTTTTGGAAAGGTGGTGGATGCAATAACGGTAGTTGTTAAACCTTTCCAAAAGTTTGGAACTTTTGGAAAGGTATTAATCAAATACTACCCCTCAGTATTTGGCATAATAATTGTAATACATATATTATCTTTTTGAAAACGAATCTGCCGACCAATTTTATCCTTTTTTCATTCAACTACACGAATCATACTATTTACTTTTTGTGCCTTTCTGCAAGTTAGAAAGGGGCTTTGGGGCATGCCTGAAATATTTCTGAACGAGATTGACATCCTTCTGAACAAGTATAAACTCTTTTTGAACGCTGCTGAACTCCTTCTGAACGAGATTGAAGTCTTTCGGAATGAGTGTGAAGTCCTTTTGAACGAGATTGAAATCCTAATGAATGCGGCTAAAATCCTTCTGAACGTGGCTGAAGCCTTGCTGAACGTGGCTGAATTTCTTCTGCAAGAGATTGAAGTCTTTCTTTTTCAAGTCTTTTTTCAAAAATAAGAAATTTAATAATTTTAGTTTATAACACTTTTAAATATCATACAAAATGATAACAACGACTTATAATTGCTCGCAAGCCGAGCTGTACAGCATTTGCCGCGATGGTTGGCAATCTTGCAAAGGGGTTTTATCGGCTTTGTCAGCCTATAAATCTAAATATGATGAGACATTCATAACAACCAATTTGGCAGAAATTGATGCCGCAGAAGAGCTGCCGAACAGTATTGCGCGGTATGCGCCCACAAAAAGTTTGCGTGTAGACCTCGTTAAGCAAAACGATGAGGTGACAAACTGTTTTTTGTTGCTTAAAGGTTATATCGAGGAGGCGTATCGAGACGAAAAACAAGGCATTATGATGGAAGCGGCGGGTCAACCTTACTATAAGAAGGCGGTGGCTTATCAATGGACAAATACAACGGCTTTGTTGAGTGCTGCTGTGTCGTTTATGACAGCCAATATGTCCGATTTGACGACGGATGGCGGTATGACGACGGCGTTTCATACGCGCTTTGTGAAAGCTAAAACGGACTTTAATGTGGCATTGACAGCGTGGAAAAATTCAGACAAGGATTCTTATTCCATGACCGATGATAAAATTATTGCCAATAATGCAATTTATGCCAAATTGGTCGCGCTGATGTCTGATGTACAAAAATTGTTTAAAAAAGATGAAGCGATAGCAAAAAAGTTTACGTTCAAGTTTTTGTTGTCGCAAGCACGTGGCACAAAAGCGGCTGGCGTGAAAGGCAAAGTAATGGATGGCATGACGAAAAAAACAGTTTCAGAAGTCAATGTTTCGATACCTACGCTTAACAAAACGTTGCAGACGGATGACGAAGGACGTTTTGAGTTTTCGACTTTGGCTGCTGGTTTTTATACGATTGTGATTTAAAAGATATTACTCCCGAGCCATCCCCCGTATTTTTCTGGCTTTACCTATTTCTTTGATGCGCTCAAGAAGACTGTTCGCTTCATTGATTTCTAAAAGAGAATAAAACAGAAAACCAATACTTGTAAAAATCAATGAAAAAATGGTGAAAAGAGAAAAAGTGCTCACAAAAGTCATCATAATTACCACAATTTCGTCCAATCGGGCTTCGGACAGAAACGACATATTCCAACCTACAATCCATAAATAGAAATATAAAAGCGAAGAATTGGTCAATGAAAACATGAGCCAACCGACGAGTAATAGCGTCAAATACGCCCCAATGACTAAACCCAAATGGGCATTGATAAGCCACCACGTATGTTGCAAAGCGCGAACAAACTTGAAACCGAAACCAAAACGAAACATCATAAATGCCCACAAACCAAAGAAGGGAAGAAGTAATAAAATAGAAATAGCAAACATGCCATCATTTTGGGCGGTTAATAGAGACCAAATTTCAAAAATGGCTAATAATTCGATGAAGGAAGTGATTTTTTCCTTTTGGGTATAAATATGTTTGTTTTCCCCCCTCAGTATTTTGTTGAAAACAGCGAAAGCTAAAGCGGCTAAAAGAAGACCGTTTAGAAAAGGCAATAAACTGATATTGTCATTGATGAAAAATTGAATGATGACACTGGTTTGATTAAAAATGTCTGTTCTCAATTTAAAGGTTTCGCTCATTCTTTCTTTTGATAAAAAAAATGTGGCGATACAAAAAACAGTTGCGGCAATCGTTGATGTTTTTAGATAGGTGGAAATATGGCGATTGAAAAAGAGAAAAGTATCGCCAAAAATTTCACCACCTGATTTAATCTTTTGATAATCAATTTGATAGAAATTGTCAGGTGGTAATTTTGCCTCTTCCAGCGGTTTTTTAAACCCCTTTTTGGCTTTATAAAAAGGCAACCAACCAAAATAACCAACGACAATAACGAAACAAATGGCTATAAAAAGCCCTCGAAATGCATCGCCTGCTTCTGTATGTCGTGTTAAATTGCCTTCAATGAGCGCAGCGACAACAAGCAAGCTGACCACACCGACCATAATTTTAACACCACGCCGTGCGGTCATTTGGAAAGCCTGTAAACGCGTATAGGTATTCGGAAAAAGCAGACCACGCCCCATCGTAATGCCCGCAGCTGTACCAATGATAATGGCAGAGATTTCAAAAGTACCGTGCATCCAAATCGTCAAATTGGCTTCACCTAATAAGTTGTAACGACTAAAAAACTGGAGGAATGCACCCACCATAATACCGTTGTACATCATCATCGCCACCGAACCAATGCCTGCAAAGATGCCCAATAGAAAATATATCATAGTGACACGTATATTATTAGCCATGATGCCAAAAGTCATATCGAAACGCCCACTCGATTTATAGACAGCTAATGGATCACCCTTTTTGATATTTTCAACTGTCATACTGATATATTGCTCTCCGAGAATAATTTTTAAAAATGATTCGTCCATCATACTCGAGATATAACCAATAACAAAGGAAAGAATAAAAAAAGCTGTTGCCCAAAAGAACGACCAACGCGACTCATAAACGACTTGCGGTAGTTCGTCAGTGAAAAAAAGCCTTAATTTACTGAGGGGGGACTTTTTCTGTTTGTAAATAATACCAAAAACCCCTTGTGCGAGTCCATTGAGGTAGGCACGAACCGAACGTGACGGATAGAAAGTACGGGCATGGCTAAGGTCGTCCGTTACTTGCACATATATTTCGTGTAATTTATCGGGGTCTTTATGTTCATCGGCGAGCGCGTGTTCAAAGTCTGCCCATTTTTGCCGATTCTGGTCAATAAATTGAGTTTCTTTCATTATTACAAATTAAAAAATACTGAGGGGGTAAAAATTAGCGATTAAGGAAATATTTTTACACAAAATTAAAAAGATATGCAACATATTGAAATAACCACAACGCAAAATGTCACGATAGAATATGAATTGGCTGGATTGCGCGACAGATTTTTTGCATTGTTGATTGACCAAATCATAATGGTGTTTTTGTGGATAGGTTTGTTTTTTGTATTTATTGCCAGCATGGGCTTAGAATCTCGTTTTCTACAACAAATGATTTTTTCATTTCCGCTGTGGTTTACGGTTTTATACAGTCTAAGTTGTGAAGCCTTTTTAGATGGGCAAACGATAGGGAAGCGCACTCAAAAGATAAGTGTTGTTCGGATTGATGGTAATCGGGTGAGCCTCAGTGATTTGTTGTTGCGGGCTTTGTTTTTGGTGATGGATTATGTTTTTACGTTGGGTGCATTGGGCGCACTTTTGATAAGTACAACAGATAGACGGCAACGACTGGGTGATATGGCAGCTGGCACAACCGTTATCAAAATTAAATCGTCGCGTCGTTTTGAATTGAGTGATATTTTGAACATTCAGACTTTAGAAAATTACACCCCTCAGTATCAGCAGGTTCGACAGTTGTCAGAAGAGGATATGTTGTTTATCAAATCGGTGATATTGCGCTATCAGCAATATCGGAATGGCTCACATGAGGTATCTGTGAAGATTTTATTCCAACATTTACAAACTGTTTTGGGTCTTTCCGTCAACTTAAATACACCAACAGCAATGATAGATTTTTTCAAAATTTTGATAAAAGATTACATCGTTTTGACACGATAATTTTGAGAAAAAAAGGATTTTTTGAGACAAAACATTAAAAGAAATACTTTTTCAAGTTGTTAAAAAATATTTTTTTAAAAAAAAGAAAAACTATACACCAAAAGTAAACTGTTTTGCATCTCTTTATAAAGTGAGTAAATTGTAGAGATAATAAGCCGTTTTTTATCAAATCAATGAAAGTCGTATGAGTTCTTTGAAAATATAGTACCGATAAATTTGTATAATTCAAGAAAAATTTAGAAGTTGAGAACGCCCAAATTTTAAATTTAAAAAAAGTTGTTTTGGCGAAATTTTTTTATTGAATGTGTTGTGAAATCAGTTTTTAATAGTATTATTGCACCGTTTCTGTGTAAAAGGGTTATTTGAATTAGTTCACAAATTCAAGAAAATTTTCAACACAATCATTAAAAATTTATTGTTAAATCAAAACTCAAACTCGTTGAATTATGAGTAAACCAACAGCTACGGCTAAAAAACAAGACT
>JAYTUQ010000476.1:0-3439 GCA_043744455.1 Saprospiraceae bacterium
GATTATTGTTAATTGACTATTTATTCTCTATTTGTAACGATAACAGATACGACCTCGTGTCAAATCGTAAGGAGACATTTCTACTGCCACTTTATCTCCTGGTAGAATACGAATGTAGTTCATGCGCATTTTTCCAGAAATTGTAGCGAGTATAACATGGTCATTCTCAAGACGAACACGAAAATTGGCGTTTGACAAGGCTTCGTCAACAATACCATCTAATTTTATTAAGTCGTTTTTTGCCATCCAAATTTAATTTTGCAATATAAAATCTTAGTAATGTATTTTTATAAAATATTGAGAAACAAAAACTTATGCGTTGCGTAAACTAATTATCACTCAATTTAAAAACACATTTCTGTTTTGGCGTGCAAATATCGGCTTTTAAATCGTTACTGCCAAAAGATTTTCATTATTCTTTTCAACTTCTTCAATACCAGAGTGGTCTGATAAAATTTCAGCCTTGTTAGGACGGACGACTATCGTGTGTTCATAATGTGCTGAAGGCTTTCTATCTTTTGAAATGATAGTCCAACCGTCACTCATACTAAGGACATCTTTTGTACCCATATTTATCATAGGTTCAATGGCGATGACCAATCCTTTTCTCAAAACAACACCATTTCCACGTTTACCGTGATTGGGTACATCGGGATCTTCGTGCAAATTTTTGCCTAATCCATGACCCACCAAATCTCTGACCACGCCAAATTTGTTTTGTTTTTCGCACAATTCAAATATAGCAAAACCAATATCACCTATTCTTTTCCCCACAATTGCTTGTTCAATACCTTTGTAAAGAGACAATTTTGTAGTTTGAAGGAGCTTCATTACTGAGGGGGTTACTTCAGGCAAGGCATAAGTATATGCTGCATCACCGAAATAGCCATTCAACATAACACCACAATCAACTGAAATGACATCTGTTTCAAGAAACTCTTTGTCGTTTGGAATACCATGAACAACTTGTTCATTGATTGAAACCGTCAAAGTATTTGGATAATCCCTGTACCCCTTGAATGCAGGAACTGCTTTATGATCACGAATAAATTCCTCAGCTTTTTTGTCGAGATATTGACCCGTGATACCAGGCCTTAACAAAGAACCGACATAGGCAATCGCTTTACAATTTAAGAGGCATGCCTCCCGAATCAAAGCAACTTCATCGTCTGTTTTGTAATATATTTCTTTCTTATCTGGTGATTGAAACATGTTTTGTTTTTTAAATGCCACCTTCGCCTACTGCGACCAGACCACCACGTCCTTCAATCTTACCGCCTTTGATAAGACCATCATACTTGCTTAGAAGTAAATAAGACTGAATTTGAGTCAATGTATCGAGGATTACACCAATCATGATGAGTACAGATGTACCACCAAAGAAACGTGCAAAACCAGAGTTGACACCCATATATGCTGCGACACCCGGAAGAATTGAGATGAAACCCAAAAGAATCGCACCTGGAAGTGTAACACGAGTCGTGATAGTATCAATAAATTCAGCTGTATTTTCACCGGGCTTAACACCTGGAATGAAAGCGTTTTGACGCTTCAAATACTCTGAGTATTGACGCGGATTGACAATCAAAGCTGTATATACATAAGTGAAAACAACGACTAAAACGAAGTAGAATGAGTTGTGTGCTAACGATGTGTAGTCATTCAATTGTGCTAAGAAACCTGTTGGGCTACCAGAACCTGACATGAATTGAGCAATTGTTGACGGAATAAACATCATTGCTTGTGCAAAAATGATAGGCATGACACCCGCAGCATTCAACTTAATAGGCAAATAATCGCGATTACCCACAGCAGGTAGCGATGCCCCTGTACGACCCACCATCCTTTTTGCAAATTGCAAAGGAATCCGGCGAACGGCTTGAATAACAACTATGATACCCATAACAGCAGCAAACCAAATCGCCATTTCGATAACGAAACCAAAACCACTTTGCAACTGAAATTCAGCCGCAACTGCTTGTGGGAACTGGTCAATGATACCCGCCATGATGATGAATGAAACGCCGTTACCAATACCTTTTTCCGTAATGCGCTCACCGAGCCACATAGCGAATATAGTACCTGAAGTCAAAATGATGATGCCAGAAAACCAGAAAACGACTGGACTCAAACCATCTGCAATAGCACCTTGTGTTGTCAAATAGGTCAAATAGCCAGACCCTTGAACCATCGTTACAAGGATGGTTAAGACACGCGTCATTTGGTTGAGTTTTTTTCTACCCGATTCGCCCTCATGTTGCTGCAAACGCTGAAAATATGGCACAGCAAATGATAACAACTGAATGATAATCGAAGCCGTAATATAAGGCATAACGCCTAAAGCGAAAATCGCACCTTTAGCAAATGCGCCGCCTGTAAATGTATTAAGTAAACCTAAAAGGTCAGTACGTCCAGCTGTTTTTGCTGCCATACTCGCCAATACTTGTGCATTGACACCCGGCAAGAGAACGAAAGTCCCTACGCGGAAGACAAACAAGAGAGCTAGCGTATAAAGGAGACGCTGCTTAAGTTCTGGAATACTCCAAATGTTTCTGAACGTCTGAATAAGCCTATTCATCGGATATTTATTTTTAAAAGTAAAAAAATCATTGAACGCGGTGTTCAACGATTTTTATTACTTAAAAGTTACGCAACTGTGAGAGTGCCACCAGCAGCTTCAACAGCCGCTTTTGCTTTTTCAGAACAGCCATGTGCTGTAATTGTCAAAGCTGTAGTCAATTCGCCGTTAGCTAATATTTTAACGAGATCATCGCGCTTTGTATAGCCTTTTTCGTACAAAAATGCAGCTGTGATTTCAATCACACCATGCTTTTCAGCACAAGCTTGCAATTGAGCTAAGTTGAAAGGCACATACTCGACACGGAACGGGTTTTTGAAACCTCGTTTTGGCAAACGACGTTGCATCGGTGTTTGACCACCTTCAAAACTCCGTTTGTTTTTGTGACCAGAACGCGCTTTATCACCTTTATGACCACGCGTTGATGTTCCACCGTGACCAGAACCCTGACCGCGACCAATGCGCTTTACTCTATGGGTCGAACCTTTTGCAGGTCTAAGATTATTCAATTCCATCGTTGAAGAAATTTTTTCGATTGAATACTGCTGATTGATTTTTAAAAAAATACCCACTCATACTGAGGGAGTATTTTCAGTCATCAATGATTTATGCTTCCTCTATTTTAAGGAGGTGAGCTACTTTTTTGACCATACCCAAAATTTGGGGATTCGTTTCTTTTTCGACTGAGTGGTTCATCTTGCGAATACCCAAAGCCTTGACCGTGTCCTTTTGGTCTTTCGGACGGTGAATCGTGCTTTTTACAAGCGTTATTTTTATCTTTCCCATTGTTCGGATTTACGATTTGGGATTTACGATTTCAGAAACCGCAAATCGGTTATTAGCCGTTGAATACTTTTGATA
>JAYTUQ010000477.1:0-3427 GCA_043744455.1 Saprospiraceae bacterium
GTTTCTGTTCCGATTATATAAACATTATTATTCATCCAATAAAGATACGGGGTTTATCCTTGCAAACACTCGTTTATTTTATAATAACTACTTAATATAACAAAGAAGCCTGCCCAGACAAAGACGCTGAACAGACTCATTTTTTGAATATCCGTTATTATCGAATCACATTAATGCGTTGGATTTGGTCAGTCGAACCATTCGCTTTTATACTTTTTATAATTAAAAGGTAAGTTCCCGATGGTAAATCATTGACATCAATCTCAATATTCTGACCACTATTAGCATCTACTTTTTTAGTTTTGACTTGAGTGCCCATCATGTTTAGCAGTTGAATATCAAGTGTCTTATCTTGATAACTTGAAATATCCAAATTGATAACGGCACTTGTCGGGTTTGGATAGGCTTTTGCTTTACCTGTCTCCGTTTTTTGCTTAAAAAGAGGATTTACAGCATCTGCCTCACTTACATTGGGTATCTTAGTTGTCGTTTGTGCTTTACCGTCGTTCGATTTAGCTGACCCTATTTCACCTTGTCCACTTGTATTTGTAGTCAACTCACTTTTAACTTGATTTTCGTTTTGTTGCGGATTACGAACAGCGACCATATAACTATAGTTTTCACACGGTACTTCTATTATTCGCCATTTTTGGCTGACAGTGTGGTCAAAAGCATGAATAACCACCCTTGCGCCGTCTTTGACAGATGCACTGCCATTTTTAACGTCTAAATAACGACCACTTAAACGGTGCTTAAAGAGAACACTGCCGTTTGCCTGACATTCAACCAACCAGTCGCTCTCTCTATTGGCAGCATAAGTGTATTGGAAACAAGTCGCATTGCTGTGGGTCTCATCGTTTGACAAAGCTTTGCCACTGTAAACATTGATTATTTTAACAAATCCATTGTCCGTCGGCACTATTTTCCACTTCTGATTATTCTGACCTAGGTAAGCCCATTGCGCCAAATCCGTTCCATCCGCTGTTGACCACAAGGGAACTTGTATCGCTTTGCCAGATGGTACATTGACAAGTTTGTAACATTTGTTCGGATCGTAAGCGCAAGTGCTAATGGTGGGTGCTACAACTGGCAAAGATTCTTTAAAACTCCAATCATCGGTGATTAAAGCACCATTGCTACTTGTTTTTGAAACATAAGCACGAACATAGACGGCATTAAGGGGAGCAGTCATTGTGATATTGGTTTCTGTAAAAACACTGGACGATATTTTAATCTTTTTATCAGAATTACTGATAACGTTTGCTGAAGCATCATAAAACTTTACACCAATAGTAGCAGGTGACGTACTCGTTACTTTACTATATGCTTGAAATGTATAAGTCGTTCCGGGCACAACATCTCGCGAAAAACCAAACCCGCCGACACTCGTATTGTCTATTTTCGCTGCCCTTGCACCTGAGCGAACATCTGTGGTCGTGGTCGTTGGATTCACCAAGTCGTCGTACCCCGTCATGCCTGCTTCGAAACCAAAGTTAGGTATTAAATTACCAAAGAAAGGTGCGGGTGCGGGCGGTACAACTGTTAATGACCATTTATCCGTCGTGACAAAATCTTTATCTCCTCCTTTCAAAACGGATAATTGTATATAAACGGCATTAGCGGGTGCTGTGGCTGACAGCGTTGTTAGGGTATATAACAATGAAATTATGGGCGCAGTCGTCTCTGAATTAGCAATAACATTTTCATCAATATCCAAAAACTTCATACTAACATTCGCCGATACTAATAAGGCGGATAATTTATTAAATGAGCTAAAGGTATAAATCCCACCAGGAATGATGTTTTGTGTAAAACTCACGCCACCCAAAGATTTACCCACGATAACGGCTGTTGACTCTGAATACGCATCAGAAGTTGTCGCTGTATTACCTAAATCCGTAAAACTTGTCATACCAGACTCAAAATCAAAATTATTAATCAAGTTATCCGTAAACGGTTTTACAGCATTAACGATGACCGTAAAGCTGCATGTCGCTGTATTTCGATTCGCATCTGTAGCCGTATAAACCACATTGGTCGTCCCAATATTAAAACAAGAACCATTTAGGGATGAAGAAGTCAATATTGGAATCTGATCGCAGTTGTCCGTCACGGTTGGCGCAACCCAAGTTACTGGAGAGCATTGCCCATTACTGCTGGTCGTGATAATGTCCGTCGGACAATTAGAAATATTAGGCGGCACTTCCTCGCCAAAACATGCTGTTGGAACAACGTTGACGGTGAACGTACAAACACCCACATTACCCGCTTGGTCACGGGCTAAATAAACAACATTAATGGATGTATTCGAAGGAATGCAAGCACCATTGTAGTTGGTATTTGTATTCAATGTATCAATCCGCCCTGGACAGTTATCCGATAAAGTAGGTGCAACCCACCGATAAGGCTGGCAGCCATCGTCCGTTGGGAGGGTAATACTGCTGGGACAATTTGTCCAAATGGGTGCTACTACGTCATTTTGACATTGGGCATTTATACTGAGGGGGGTAAAAAGGACTACTAATAAAGTAGCTAAAAGTATGTTTAGAAAATTTTTCATGTTAAATTTAAATTTGAAAAATGAGTAAAAAACCAGCTCTACCTCAAAAAAGGTTTAGAATAGGAATAATAAAAATGATTCGAGTAATTTATCTGTGTTTTACAATTTGGGAGGCTACATTTCTATTTCTGTGCTCCTTATACTGAGGGGAGTATTTAATTTAGGTTGTTTCTTTCATTATACACCTCAAAAATTGTCAAAAAACTAAATTATTATTAGCGGTCTTAACTTAACTGCTATAACTAATTCGTAATACAAAATAACAGTCCTCACAACTTGAACAGGAGGCAGCTTGGGTTCAATATGTGACGTGGTAAATATCAAAACTTACCTTTTTTTTATGAAGGGCTTTCTTATAAAAATAGCATAAATACGAGTCCCTGTTTTTTGCTTCGCAAAAAATACGTACGTTGAGAAAAATCTATCAGAGCGAAGTGCATTTTGTATGAAAAATCTAAGATTTTTCATACAAAATGCACTTCGCTCTAAAAAACACTTCTTTTTTACGCTCTTAGAGCGCCGCTATGAACGCATACTGCGCCACCAAGCTAAAGGCATGGGAAACAGTGATTGGCTGATATTTATGGCTATTTATTTTTATAGGAAAGCCTTTTTTTTATCTCAATTATGAGATTTAAAAACGATAAAGATGGAAGGTGGATACAAATTTGGGGAAAATAATACCTGTAATAACATGTGTTTGTGACTCATTTCCAAGAGCCCAAAAAGTCGAAATTGGTGTATTCAATCATTTTATTTGTTGTTATTGGTTACCTTGACTTTGTTAAATTAGGAATAAAACGAATATTTCTAATTCATGATGAATTTATTTTATATTTAGATTGAGTTGCTTTAGCCCTTTTAAAT
>JAYTUQ010000478.1:0-13498 GCA_043744455.1 Saprospiraceae bacterium
CTGTAAAAAGATTCACCTTTAATATGACTAATTTTGAACACTTTAGAGCAAGATGTTTTGCGTTCAAAAATTAGTTGCCGCTAAAATTGTCACAGAGCCGATTTTTAAAACTTAAAATGGTTTTATCCATTCCTTTTCCCCGAATAACAATGTTCTTTTTGCCTTCCATCGAAAGGCTTTTTGTGAGTTGAAAGACCCCCTCAGTAATTTCGACTGTTGAACCGTCTTTGGCGAGAATCATTTGGGTTTGAATCTTTTTTTCCACATCGGCTTGTGAAAAAACGATGTTTAGGGAGAACAACAAAAGTGTTGTCAATGAAAATTTAGTCAACATATTGGTCAGTCATTTTTATTGTTAAAAACCTAAATGTAAAAAGATATTTTGATTTTCAAGTAACAGATTTAAAGTAAAAAACCCATAGAGTAACATGAACTCTACGGGTCTTTTTTGAATAAAATTTATGTCTTAAATTCTTACAAACTATTGTTTTTCAAAACGTTGCGAAACACTACCGTTTTTAGAAACAAGGCGAACCATATAAGAACCATTTGGCAAGTCGCTGATATTGATTGGAAGTACCCCCTCCGTATTTTGCAATTTTTGAGCTTTCACAACTTGACCTAAAAGGTTAATAATCATTAAGTCAGTCGCACCATTGTCGGCACTGAATTCAACATTGATTTTATCTTTTGCAACAGTTGGATACACCTTTGTCGTTCCGTTTTCGCCAAAATGAACGGAAACGGTTTTGTAAACCGTCTCTTTTCCATCGAAATCTACTTGGCGAAGACGGTAGTAATTGACCGCATTCATCGGTTTTTCATCCATGAATGAATAAGTACGTGCCAATTGGCTGTTGCCGTAACCCAACACTTCGCCTATTTTTTCAAAAGCTTTACCATTGTCGCTGCGCTCAATAGCGTAATAAGCATTGTTCTGTTCAGTCGCTGTTGACCAAGCTAATTTGACGGCTGTATTTTGCTTTTGAGCTTTGAAATCAACAAGTTCCACTGGAATCGTTCCGCAGTTTGTAGGACTTGGTGTGCCAACTGTAAAGTCGGACACATTATTATCTGTATCGACAGAGCCATTACCATTACGTCTTGCGGCGGTTGTTATTGACAGAGCCGCAGTCGCCGTACCTTCAGCATTGTTTGCATTGCCATAACCAATTTTATCGACGACTGATGTAGTATTATCAATAATTGCTGTACCATTCACTAAAGCAATTTTACCACTTACTCCTGACATACTTATACCATTTGCGGCAGTACCTGTATTTGTAATTGTATTCGTATTATCAAGTACCAAGTCTGCCGTAGGTAAATCAGCACCATTAAACGCGCCATCAGCACTCATTTTAATCAGAAAACATCCTCCTGCGGCTATTGTTCCTGATAATGCTCCTTTTGAACTCCATAATGCAGGAGGAACACCAGAGGTAGAAGAGCCATATTGGATAGTGTAACCACTTAAATTAACCGCAGATGTACCTAAGTTTTTTAATACAACATAATCATTCTTGAAAGAAGGAATTGGGCTTGATGAAATACTGCCGCCACCGCCATAAATTTCAAGAATTTTAATTTGGCTTTTAACTGATGTCATAATTAGTAAAAACATCAAAAGTGTACTGATTCTTTTCATAATGTTATTTTTTTAAATGTAAAAAACTAAGGTTTGATTAATGGAAATATTAGAATATTAGGTAAAATTATTGTGACAAAGAAACAGTAAAATTTCAATTTATTTTAAATATTTTGTGTTAACTAATCAATAATATTCATTTCATAATTTTATTCCGATATAAGTATGTGGTGACAGAAGGCGCAACTCTTCTTTGACCTCTTCGGCAATATTTAATGCGTCAATGAAATCAAGCATATCTTTTTTGCCGATTGCTGCTTTGCCACGTGTCAACTCCTTCAAAGCTTCATAAGGATGTGGGTAATTTTCACGTCTCAAAATGGTTTGAATGCCTTCAGCAACGACCATCCAGTTGGCTTCCAAATCGTCATAGAGTTTTTGTTCATTCAAAAGCAATTTGTCGAGACCCCTCAGTATAGACAGCAATGCGATGTGTGTATGCGCAAAAGGAACGCCGATGTTTCTCAAAACCGTCGAGTCCGTTAAGTCTCTTTGTAAGCGTGAAATGGGCAATTTAGCTGCTAAATGTTCAAAAATGGCATTGGCAAAACCTAAATTGCCTTCTGCATTTTCAAAATCAATGGGATTGACTTTATGCGGCATCGCAGACGAACCAACTTCTCCTGCTTTCGTTTTTTGTTTGAAATAGTCTGTCGAAACATAAGACCAAATATCACGACATAGGTCAATCAAAATGGTATTGACGCGGCTCATGGCTTGAAAAAGAGCTGCCAAATTATCGTAATGTTCTATTTGTGTTGTTGCTTGTTGCCGTTCCAAACCGAGATATTCTTGGACAAAATTATCAGCAAAAACTCGCCAATCTATCATTGGATAAGCGACAAGGTGCGCATTGAAATTACCCGTTGCGCCGCCAAATTTCGCTTTAAACGGTATTTGTTTCATCAAAACCAATTGATTATCAAGGCGTTCTACGAAAACGCGTATTTCTTTACCCAACGACGTTGGGCTTGCGGGTTGTCCGTGTGTCCGAGCGAGCAGGGCAATGTCACGCCAATTTGTCGCCCGTTCAGCAAGTTCATTCCTTAATTTTTGAAGGGTTGGCATATAAATACGGTCAAAAGCGTGTAATATACTGAGGGGGGTCGCTGTATTATTCACGTCTTGAGAAGTCAAGCCAAAATGGATAAATTCTTTGTACGTGTCTAAACCCAAAGCATCAAATTTCTCTCTCAAAAAATACTCAACGGCTTTGACATCGTGGTTTGTTACCTTTTCAATGTCTTTAATCCGTTCAGCATCAGTCACACTAAATGACTCAAAAATTTTATCCAAAGCTTCAATTTTATCTCCTTCAAAGCCTTCCAATTGTGGCAACGGATAATTCGCTAAGGCGATAAAGTATTGAATTTCAACGAATACACGATAGCGGATGAGTGCAAATTCGGAGAAATATTCTGAAAGTTCGGTTGTTTGGCGGGCATAGCGTCCATCAATAGGTGAAATAGCTTTTAACATAAGTGTCGCTGTTTTTTATAAAAATAAACTTTCCAAAACTTTTGAACTTTTGGAAAGTTGTAATGTCTATTATTGCCGCACAAATCGCTCAATGGTTTTATGTACACCATTGTCGAAAGTAAAGAAATAAATGCCGTTAGGTAAAGAAGCTATATTGATATTTTCTTCGACATTTCCACTATCAACGGGATAGATTCTGCGCATGAACACACGTCCTGTAATATCTGTGATTGTCATATTAAAAGACTGTTTTTCTGCTGTTGTTGCTTGAAAAGTGACGAAATCTTTGGCTGGATTCGGGAACATTTTAAGTGAAAATGCCTTTTTTTGATTTTCTATTGTAATGGTTTTTGAAAAAGTTTCGACACCGTCATAATCCACCATGCGAAGGCGATAAATACTGAGGGGGTTCGGTTTGCCATCATCGAAGCTATATTTTTGAACGTTAGAGGTATTACCCGCCGCTTTAACACGTCCAATTTCGCCCCATTTCTCATTGTCTTTGCGTTCAATAGCATAAAAATTTGCATTTTTTTCAGTAGCTGATTGCCATGTCAGAGCGTTATAAGTGCCTTGATTTTTGCCATCAAAAGACATCAATTCAACTGGAATGATGATGTCACAACCAAAGACTTGCGCAACCCACTCGGGGTTGTCAATATAGGGGTTACCGTTACCTTGATAAGATTTAATGCAATTATTTCTATCTATATCTGCTTGTGTTACAGGGTCTTGTATGTGCCAATTGTATAAAGTTTGAATACTTGCAACATCTGTTATTGGGCGACCATAACCAGTCATTTGAGTTTCATAAACCGTATAAAAATACAAAATGGCGCGAGCGGTATTACCTTTTTGAATTTCACGTGGCTCGTAAGCACCCGTTTTAAATTCAGAATACCCTTCAATATTGCTTGTCGGAATCGTCGAAGTAGCGGTATTGAGTAATATTTCCCATTTTGTCGTTTGCGCATCGGGTATCTCTGCAAAAGGATAGCTGCCTCTATCGCTGTTCCACGTTTCATAAGTGGGGAATAAATGGCACATATCGGCAACCATTGGAGATGCGCTACTGAAGAAACTTTGGGGAACGGTGTGTTCGGCATTAATAATACGTCCATTCGGTAAAGAAATGCTCGTAGCTGTACTGTTTAGTGGATGTGATTGCGTATAGCCACCATAAACACACGTTACTGTATTGTTTTGATTGTCGCAATTTCCATACATCCGCCTTCTGGCATTATCATAGCCAAGGTCAATATGAGTGGGTAAACTTGCCCGGACGGTTGCCTTAGAAAGCGTACAACTGCCACCTGAATTGGTGGTTACAAAATTACCCATCAGAGGCGAGGCAGTAACATAATCAATAGGAGAAGTACAAGTCTGAAAATTATAAATTTGGACGTAATAAGTCGTATTGACAGTTAATCCTGTAACAGAAACATTTGACCCTATGCTATTATAGACTGTTTGTTGACCACTGCCATAAGTCGTGACCGCTGTATAAGTTGTGCCATCAATGGGTGGTGTAAAACTGTTTGTGGTATTGAGCAAAACTAAAGTATTAGAGCCGTCGCCTTTTGTCCACGAAATAGTAGCTGAAGTATTAGAAGGTACCAACAAAATGTTAGAGGCTTGTGCCATTGGTGTTGTGCAAGGCAAAGTGCCTAAAATTTCGATGTCGTCAATGAGCCATTCTTTTGTTAAAGTCGAAGTGCCATAATATTTGAAGGCAAAACGAACGATTCCTGTTAAGGTACTGATGTCACGTGCAGGGTAAGCCGTAAACGTAGCGGATAATGTTGAAGTATTATTTGCCACTAAGGAGGGTAAAGTGAGGGCTGTCCAAGTTGTTGTTGTTGGATTGCCTGTATAATTTGTCGTATAATACAACTCAATCATAGGACCATTAAAGCGATTTTTATACTTAAAACTAAAAGTCTCATTGGTACTGTTGTCCATATCAATTTCTGGAGAAACCAACCAATCTTCATCATTTTGGTCGCCAAAACCATTCATTGAAGCATAACCACTGGCGAAAGTCCAAACATCGGTTGCACCAAGGACATCTACGGCAGTCCAATCGCCTGATGAGTTGGTGTTAAAATTTTCAGAATGAATAATAGTTTGAGCGTTTGAAGAGAAAAAGAAGACTAAAAAGAGCGTGAACGTTGTAAAAAATCTTTTCATAATGTTTATTAAATATGTGACTGGTGATAGGTTGAAAAAGTGCGCAAATATAGCTTTTTCAGTTTGAGTTTAGATGAGCTCAAAGTTAATTTTACAAAACCATAAACGAAACCAATAGCATTTTTATATCATAGTTTTGATTCAACAAATTCTTAGCTTTGTGCTTTAATTCGAGTCACCAATAAAAATCTATAATTATGAAAAAAATAGTCATTCTCGGAGCAGGTGAAAGCGGTGTTGGTGCCGCGTTATTGGCAAAAAAACAAGGTTTTGATGTCTTTGTGAGCGATAAAAGCCCGATAAAAGACAATTATAAAGCAGAATTAGACGCGGCTGAAATTGCTTATGAAAGTGGTACACATACTGAGGGGTTCATTTTGCAAGGCGAAGAAGTCATCAAAAGCCCAGGCATTCCCGAAAAAATTGCCTTGATTCACACGATTCAAAGGCATAAAATACCGATTATTTCAGAAATTGAATTCGCGAGCCGTTTTACAAAATCACGCATCATTGGCATCACGGGTTCGAATGGAAAAACGACGACGACAAGTTTGATTTATCATATTTTCAAAACAGGCGGTTTGGATGTTGCTGTCGGTGGTAATATCGGTAAAAGTTTTGCGCGATTGCTTGCAGAAGAGCCTGAACATGATTTTTACGTGCTCGAATTGTCCAGTTTTCAACTTGATGGCATTCATACATTTAGACCTTATATTTCTATTTTGTTGAATATTACGCCCGATCATCTAGATCGTTATGACTACAAAATGGCTAATTATGTTGCGTCAAAATTTCGGATTACGATGAATCAAACCGAAGATGATATTTTTATAACCAACAAAGAAGACCTTGAAATCAAGCGTTTTCGGGACACAAACATCATACAACCCAACGAATGGGTCATTTCAACGCATTTTGACTCCGATTTACTGAGGGGGCGTTTTGATATGTCAAAAACCAATTTACGCGGACCTCATAACTATTTTAATGCGTCTTGTGCAATAGCCTCGGCAATTGTATGCGGTGTCGGCGACGCTAAAATTCAAAAAGGACTGGAGACATTTGTGAATGCGCCACATCGCCTTGAATTTGTCGCCAATATTAACGGAACGGATTATATCAATGACTCGAAAGCCACCAATGTGGACTCCGTTTTTTGGGCTTTAAAGGCGATGAAAAAGCCAATAGTACTCATTTTGGGTGGTCAAGACAAAGGCAATGATTATAAAGCCCTTGAAAAAATAGTGGCTGAAAAGGTCAAAGCCATTGTGTGCATGGGTGTTGACAACCATAAACTACTTGAATTTTTCACGCCTATTGTTAAAAATATCGAAGAAACACATTCCGCAGCCGATGCGGTGCGTGTTGCCGCCAAATATACTGAGGGGGGTGATGTTGTGTTGTTGTCACCTGCCTGTGCGAGTTTCGATTTGTTCAAAAATTATGAAGATAGGGGAGAGCAGTTTAAGAAGGCGGTTTTAGCTATGGCTTAGAAAAATGAATAAATATTTATTTCTATGACAAAATTAAATTTTATCTTTTTTATTTAAACTTTCCAAAAGTTTTAAACTTTTGGAAAGTTGAGCAGTAAACGAAATAATATTTTTCAATGAAAAAATCAAATATGCCTTTTGGTATGTTCCTTTTTCCTTTTTTCCTACAAAAATCGTATTTTTGCATCTAAAATTCAATAATTTAGTATCATTTAAATAAAATACCAAAAGCCTTACATGACCTTACATTTCTTACATGCCTTATATGATTGAAAAATACTACTTTTTCAACCATATAAGGCATGTAAGAAATGTAAGGACATGTAAGGCTTATTTATAAAATTTTCCCTTTTCAATAAAATCAAAAATTTATTCAAAAACCCACCTGTTATGGATTATAAAAATAATATTCTCGAAACGATTGGCAACACGCCACTCGTCAAAATCAATAAAATTACGGCGGATTTGCCGTGTTTGGTACTTGGTAAAGTCGAAACATTCAACCCAGGACACTCTATTAAAGACCGTATGGCGGTCAAAATGCTTGAAGATGCTGAAAAAAATGGACGTATTACTGAGGGGGGCACTATCATCGAATGTACCTCGGGCAATACGGGCATGGGCTTGGCATTGGCGGCGGCGGTCAAAGGTTATCGCTGTATTTTTACGACAAGTGATAAGCAATCTAAGGAAAAAATTGACCTTTTGCGGGCGCATGGCGCAGAAGTTATCGTTTGTCCGACCAATGTTGAACCAACTGACCCACGTTCTTACTATTCGATTGCAGAACGCTTATCGAAAGAAATTCCGAACTCTTGTTGGATGAACCAATACGACAATCTCTCGAATCGTCAAGCGCATTATGAGTCAACGGGTCCTGAAATTTGGCAACAAACGGATGGTAAAATCACGCATCTCGTCGTCGGTGTCGGTACGGGCGGTACGGTTTCTGGCGCAGCCCAATATTTGAAAGAGCAAAATCCGAACATAAAAGTTTGGGGCATAGATACTTATGGTTCTGTTTTTAAAAAATATAAAGAAACTGGCATTTTTGATGAAGATGAAATTTACCCTTATATTACTGAGGGGATAGGCGAGGACATTTTGCCAAAAAATGTGGATTTCAGTTTGATTGATGCTTTTGAAAAAGTAACGGATAAGGATGGTGCGGTGATGGCGCGACGTTTGGCGCGCGAAGAAGGTATTTTGTTGGGTTATTCAGCGGGTTCTGCGATGGCAGGACTGTTACAATTGGGTCATTATTTTACAAAAGATGATATTGTTGTCGTTATTTTTCATGACCACGGCAGCCGTTATGTCGGCAAAATTTTCAATGACGACTGGATGCGAGAACGCAATTTCCTTGACGATGAAATGAAAGTAAAAGACATCATGTCGCGCAAATCGAATAAGATTTTTTATTCTGTTACGCCGCAACATACAGTTAGAGAGGCTTTTAATATGATGAAAAAATTTGACATCTCGCAAATGCCTGTGATGACTGATAATGATATGGTTGGTTCGATTGCCGAAAATGCTGTTTTGACTTATCTTTTGGAAAACCCCATGCGCCATGCTGACCATAAAATCGAAGACATTATGGACGCACCTTTCCCAATCGTGAATGAAGATTTGCCTGTCAAGCAGTTGAATCGTTATATTTCTAAAAAAATACCGGCGGTGGTTGCGAAGGACAAAGCGGGGGCGTTGCATATTTTGACGAAGTATGATATTATACAAGCCGTTTAAATATTACAATTAAAAAAAATGCCGCAAACAGAAAACTTGCAGCATTTTTTTACTTTAACGTGAATTCGGGATTAATAAGCTTATAATCAATTATTTAAGGTCAAAAGGTATAGTAGACGAAAAAAGGATAGGTTTTTGTTTTTTTTGTAAAAAAAATATAAAACCTATCCTTTTTTCGTCTACTATACCTTGTAAAATTCTTATCTTTTTTAAAGCATTGATTATCAACTTGTTATTTTAACACAAGAAAAATAGTTTAACTTGTTAATCCCGAACTCACGTTAATTTATAATAAAAAATCTACTCCGTAATCTCCACCAAATCAAACAAAAACGCATACTCCATCGCTGTTTCTTTAAAACGCTCAAACCTGCCCGATGCACCACCGTGCCCCGTTGTCATATTGCAAAACATATAAAGCGGTGTCCGTTTATTCGTCCGTAATTCACGCAAACGTGCGATCCATTTGGCGGGTTCCCAATATTGCACTTGCGAATCATGCAAGCCTGTTGTGACCAAAGTAGCGGGATAGGCTTTTGCAGCCACCTGGTCGTAAGGGGAGTAGGATTTCATGTAATCGTAGTAAGTTTTGTCTTTTGGATTGCCCCATTCATCAAATTCGCCTGTTGTCAAAGGGATTGACTCGTCGAGCATCGTCGAAATCACGTCCACAAAAGGCACAGCCGCGACAACGCCACGCCATAAATCGGGACGCAAATTCATCACCGCACCCATCAACAAACCACCTGCCGAACCACCCATTGCCATCAATTTTGTCTTTGCGCAGTACCCCTCAGTAATCAGCGTTTCAGCACAAGCGATGAAGTCGGTAAATGTGTTTTTCTTATTCAATAATTTACCATCTTCGTACCAATGACGACCCAATTCCTGACCGCCGCGAATGTGCGCAATGGCATAAACAAAACCCCTATCGAGCAAACTCAAACGCGCGGATGAAAAATGTGGATCCATCGAATGTCCATAACTACCATAAGCATACAACAAAAGCGGTTTCTGGCGTTTTTTAAACAAATTTTTGCGATAAACAATTGATATAGGTACTTTTACGCCATCAGCTGCAATTGCAAAAACGCGTTTTGAGACATAGTTTTTAGGGTCAAAACCATCGTCCAAAACAGCTTCTCGCTTCAAAAGTGTAAACTTTTTAGTTGGAACATCATAATCAAAAACGGTACTGGGCGTTGCCATAGACATAAAACCGACGCGTAAAGTATCGGTATCATAGTCCGGATTTATGCCCGTATAAGCCATATAAACTTCTTCGCCAAAGTCCAAATAATGGTCTTCATTTTCGTTTTTGAAAACCCGAATTTGAGTCAAACCGTCTTTTCTTTCCGACAAAACAAGGTGGTTTTTGAAAATATCTAAACTTTCCAACAACACGTTTTCTCGGTTGGGTATGACTTCAATCCAATTGTTTCTCGAAGTACCCCCCTCCCGATATTCTCGGGATGTTCCATCAGTATTTTGGGTATCCGTACAGCGCATCAAACGGAAGTTTTTTGCTTCCCAATTGGTAACGATATAAAAAGAATCGCCCGCATGGTCAATCGAAAATTCATGGTGTCTTTGGCGCGGCTCAAAAATCCTAAATTCACCCATTGGGTTATCGGATTCTAAAATACGATATTCGTTAGAAACGGTTGAGTATGAACCAATTGCGATGAATTTTTCTGATTTTGTTTTATAAACGACTGCGCCAAAAGTTTCATCTGTTTCTTCATAAATGGCAACATCTTCCGAAGGATTTGTACCTAAAATATGCCGCATAATTTTATACGACCGCAAGGTTTCAGGGTCTTTCAGCGTATAAAAAATGGTTTTATTATCGGCTGCCCAAATCGCACCACCTGTTGTGCCTTCGATGCATTCTTCTAAAATTTCGCCCGTTTCAAGGTTTTTAAAATGAATGGTGTAAATGCGCCGACTCACCGTATCGACGCCATAAGCCAACCATTTGTTGTCAGGCGAAATAGAACGACTGCCGACGGTGTAGTAGTCAAAACCCTTAGCCATGTCGTTCACATTGAGCATAATTTCCTCATTTGCCTCCAAAGTTTCTTTTTTTCGGCTATAAATGGGGTATTCATGCCCTTCTTCGTAGCGGGCAATGTACCAATAGCCATGATAACGATAGGGCACAGACATATCTGTTTGGGCAAAACGGGCGACAATTTCCTTGAATAGTTTCTCTTGAAACGGCTTGGTATGCGCCATTTTTGCTTCACGATACGCATTTTCAGCGTTCAAATAAGTGATGACCTTTGGGTCTTCGCGCTGATTGAGCCAAAAATAAGGGTCAATACGAGTATCGTCGTGTATCGTTAATTCGGTTGGAATTTTACGCGCTTTCGGTTGTTTCATAAACTTTTAAATATAAAAAATGACAGAATATGAGAAAGAGAGGTCGTTATAGATAAAAAAAATTCGCCTTTCTGTGATTGAAAGGCGAATGTCTGAAATTTTATTGAAAATTTTATTCTATTACTGAGGGGGCGGTTCTGTTTGTACGAATTGAATGTTTAAATACACATCGTCAACATTTAATTCAAAAGGCAAACAGACCAATGGTAAAATACCCGATGATATGATTGCTTCAAACTGCCATTTGCCTTTTTCGTTCAATATCCATTGTTCGATTTGGCGTTTATCTTGCGAAACCAATATGTATTCGCACAAAGTTTCAATTTTTTGATAGGACAAAAATTTTTCACCTCTATCAAAACCCTCAGTTGATTCTGAAAGCACTTCAACGATTAAAATGGGATTCACAACAATGTCTTTATGCTCATCTTCATAAATCGGTAAATCTTCAACGACGAAAACATCGGGGTATAAATAGTTTTTGTAATGCAAAAAACTTTTGATTTTTGTATCGGTCATAACTCGACTCTTTTTCTTTTTCGTTTTTATTTCAAAATGAAAAGAGCCACTAAGATTCGAGATTAAAGACCCGTGATTAACAGACCCGCCAGCCATATATCGTAATTTTTGGTTAAAAAATTCATGTTTTCCTTCTTTTTCGCGCAAAGTTTCGCGGTCAAGTTTGAGGAACTCAGCTGCGGTTATTATATTTTTCTTAGGTGCGGCAATTGTAGTTGTCATGTTTTTTCAAATTTTATGTAAAAATACAATTCGATGCAATAAAAAACAATTAATTGGCAATGATTTCTAAACAAGTCTTTTTTATAAAAGAACGCGCTTATATTTTCAGTTTCTCTAAAAAAAGCCGCTTTTTTGCGGAAAATTAATAAATTTCTTCATAACAAATAAATTTAAAAAGATGGAATACAGACGATTAGGTCATACAGGATTACAAGTGAGTGTCCTTTCTCTCGGTTCATGGTTGACATTTGGCAATCAAGTCACAGATGATGTTGCTGAAGAATTGATGAAAATCGCTTATGATTCAGGCGTCAATTTTTTTGACAATGCTGAGGGATATGCTTTTGGAAAATCGGAATTGGTGATGGGCAAGGCGTTGAAAAATTTAGGTTGGGACAGAACAACTTATGTCGTGTCGTCAAAAGTTTTTTTTGGCAGCCGCCATAAGCCTATGCCTAATCAAACAGGTTTGAGCCGAAAGCACATTGTTGAAGCCTGCCACGAAGCACTGAAACGCCTCCAAACGGACTATTTAGACCTGTATTTTTGTCACCGTCCCGACCCCTCAGTACCCATAGTAGAAATAGTGCGCACGATGAATATGCTCATCACACAAGGGAAAATTTTGTATTGGGGTACTTCCGAATGGTCTGGCGTACAGATTATGGAAGCCAATGCCATAGCCCGCGATTTACGGTTAGAAGGACCTATGATGGAACAACCACAGTACAATATGTTTTGGCGTGAAAAAGTGGAGAAGGATTACCTACATATTTATCCGAACGCAGGTTTAGGCACAACCGTTTGGTCGCCTTTGGCGGGTGGTACATTGACGGAGAAATACGCTGATGGCATTCCAACTGACACTCGTATGGACATGAAAGGCTTGGATTTTATCAAAAAAGTGAATTTAGCACCTGAAAGATTAGATAAAATCAAGGCTTTGAATGTCTTAGCCAAGGATATCGGTACGACATTAGCAAAGCTGGCTATTGCGTGGTGTGTTCAAAACCCACATGTTTCTACCGTGATTTTGGGTGCGTCGAAGCCTGAACAATTGCGCGAAACACTGTCATCGCTTGACGTTTTACCGCTATTGACCCCCTCAGTAAATGAGCGTTTGGAAGCGATTTTGCAGAACAAGCCCGAGATAATTACTTTATAAGTCATGATGTCTGATGCTCACATGCAACCGCTGAAATACACCGATTATAAACCAACAGCAACGAAACTACCAGTTTGGGTTTTACTTGACAATGTGGAAACGCCGCGCAATGTCGGTATCATTTTCCGCATTGCGGATACATTGGGCATTGAAGGCTTGGTATTGTGTGGCACTGCCCCCGATCCAAACCATAAATTATTGAGTCGAACGGCAAAAGGGGCAGAAAGGCACGTGCCATCTACTTATTTTGACGATGCTAAAACGGCTATTGCCGATTTTCGACAAAAGGGTTATACCATCGTTGCCCTTGAAATTACAAACCAAAGTGTGGATTTGAAAACGGTTGATTTTCCGAAAATGGATAAAATTCTACTTATTGCAGGTTCAGAAAGTAGCGGTATTTCGCAAGACGTTTTAAATGAAGTAGATATCGCCATCCACATTCCAACAGCAGGTTTTTGTTTGTCTATGAATGTGTCGGTGTCTATTGCCATAGCCGTTTACGAAATAAGAAGACAGAGAGAAATGGATAATGGATAGTTGAAAATGCAAAATGAGGTTGTCTCAAAAGGTAAGCATTGATTTTTGAGACAGTATATCATTTGGAATAGAGCGCAGATTTAGGAAATTTTAAAAATTTCCTAAATC
>JAYTUQ010000479.1:0-3405 GCA_043744455.1 Saprospiraceae bacterium
CTATCTCAATTAAAAAAGCAAAAGCCTTGCAAAACAGCACGTTTCGCAAGGCTTTTGCTTTAAAAACAAGTCCTATTCCTTAAACACTTTTCCTTTAAACCATGTCATTCTGTAAGAATCAATGCCGCACTATCAACTTCTTCGTCTGCACCGCTTTCCCGTATTGCAAAGTGACGAAATACGTACCGTTCGAATAATCCACTGTCGAAATCGGCAAATTGCCGTTGTTGACACCCCTCAGTATTTGACGGTTTATCACTTGCCCTGATGCGGCTTTGACTTCTATGGTCGCATCGGTGGCTTGGGGAAATTGATAGGTCACATTCACTTGGTTGCGGGCGGGATTGGGCGATACCGTGAATCCTTGTTTAATAATGCCGTTTGTTGGGTTTTCATTTGTAGTAATTTGGGCAGCACTATCAGGATTTGCGGATTCTTTTGTCAATAAAGCATTTGGATTCTTGTTGTCATTAGCCACAACGCTTTGATTGGGTGGTGGTTGTTGGGTTTTGATGCCAGCCATAGAAGGCAACAAGGCACTGATGTCTTCCCCTTTGTCTTTACCGACGCAGAAAACAGGGATGCGTATGCTGTCTTTGAAATTACCTATTTTGGGCAGTTTGATATTGCCATTTGAGTTGAAATTGTGGATAAACATAAGGGCTTTTGCGCCTGAACGTTGCGCCAAGAGGCACACTTGCGTCACATCGCAGTCTTTATTAAAAGACATCAAGACGATTTTGTCTTTAAAAAGGTCGGGGGTGCGTTGCAAACCTGATACGTAGTTGCATTGCTGCGTATAGCTGTGTTTTTGTTTAGTGCGCCCCGTATCGGTTGACGTTGTGATAACTTTAACGGTATCAAAAGCGCGTACCATTTCGCCCAATACCTCAGTGGCGGTTTGCAGACCGAAATCGGCGCGGGTGACGGTGAAGCGTGCGCCTGTGTTATAAACGCCGAGCAGCGTGGTGTCGGCTCTGTTATTGCCCTGTGCGTGGGCTGCATTGATGCTTAGGAGCATCGTTATAAATATGAGTGATTTTTTCATGCTTTTTCTTTTTTTGTTTTTTTTTGAACTTTTTGATACCCCTTGAGTATGTGAGGGCTGTTTTTGGTGCTCATCAATATCTGCCCACCTTTCACAAAAAAGTGGGCAGATATTGATGAACTGCGGAAGGCCGTAATTAAACATACATCATTCTTAATACCTTGTCATGTCAATAAGCTCACCATTATGCTTAGTAAGAATTACTTTAATTTGACTAATTTTCTTCTCATTATTCATATACGAATAAAAAGAGTAGTCAATTTTAGCTATACTTTCATTTAATATTACGGAGGTCAAAAAGTATTTCTTTTCATTTTGTAAGATTATTACTTGATTAGTCGCAGGCGAATCAAATGGCAAATCGAAACTAGTAGGTATTGTGTCACTCAGGGAGCTAAAATATTTAGTTTGACCTGAATGATAAATCGGAACTTCTCGAATATATTTACATGGAATAAACATAGAATCAAAACCCAAATTTTGAATCTCTACTATATAAGTATCCATTAATTGCGATAACGGATACACTGATAAATTATTAGCCAGTGTTCTTCCAAAACATTTTACAATTTGGACAGTATCTAATTTCCTAAATTCAAAATGAAAATAAAATTTATTTTCATTTACTACATTTATTTGATTAGATTCCTTTCTATTACGACAATTCAAAGAAAGCAATGATATGAATATAATAACTATAAAAACAATTTTATTTTTCATGGTTTACCTTTTAAATATTTAAAATATCTTTGCAAATATGCTTTTTGCGCTGGTAATATTACTTCATACGCATTCCCTGGATTAAGCGGATATTTCACATGATATGTTCTGTTTATATCACTACCACCATCGGTATTTAAACTAGGTGTACCACTATCGTCGTGGCTGAATTTTGTAGGATTCTTGTCTAAAGCTGTTGCGGCAAAATATAGCAATTGATGTAAATATTCATGAGCCATTCCCCACGCTGCACCATAAAGAGGATTAGGATAATTACTCTTTTCGTCTGCCATCCTGCCATAGTTAACCCATGAATTAAAACGACTTCCATCAAAAACTCCTATGGTACCATCACCTTCACTTACAGACGAACTTCCTGTAATCAATGCAGGATTACTAATTAACGCTACAAAACCACATCCGACACAACCTCTTGGATGTGTTTTAGCATCTGCCAAAGAGATGGGTTTGAATGTAATGTGTTTGTCTATACCATTTCTTTGCATTATTTTTCCCACTTTTGAGATAATACTGACGACTTGTGCCGCTGTCAACTTTTTGATTACCTCAGTACGAGTTGAAGCAAACATAGATTGGGTAGCATCTGTATAGTAGAGTTCTACTTTATCCTTATCATCATTTGACTTACCATTTTTTATTTCATCGTCAGCTTTTTGATAGGCTTCATAAGCTTTTCCGCTTGAACTCGAATTTATTCCAAAACTATATGCTTCCGAAGCCATACCTGTCGGATCAATAAACCGCATTGGGTTGTTCATCCCGTAGTGATAAGGTGTCGAGCGCACATACATTTCCGCCAACGGGTCAACCGCCAACCACCGCGCCACGGCAGGGTCATACCACCGCGCCCCATAATCATTCCAGTTCAAGCCAAAATCCACATTCAACTCCTTTCCATTGTACTGATACTTATTGGCATTAACAGAACCAAAACCCGGTCCCTCCATGTTCAAACCAAACGGATAGTAGTGGTTGATTTGTTTAATGTCGCTATTTGCGACAATGCCATCGTTATTCGCATTGCCAAAAGTCACGCGGGCATTGCCGAGATGGTCTTTCAGCACGTACTCATAAACGTAATTACCTGAACCATCTTTTACTATCTCCCCCTCAGTATGTGGTATGCGTTCAAGGGTTGTGCCGTTGTATTCGATGCCATTCACGTAATGCTGATTGGTGCTTGCGCCGTTGTTATTGACTATCTTTTGCAATTTCGCACCACTCGCATCATAAATGAACTGTATTTTACGATTGCCTGTAAAGAAAATATCCGTCGGCAAATTTAGAAAATTATACCGTATGCTGTCTATGCCTTTATTGACATCGGAGCGCAGATTGCCATTAGCATCATAGGTATAATGTGTCGAAGCCGTATTATTGACCGATACAAAGCCTTTTGTTAAGTCAGAAGCATCGGTTACTTTGGTCAGTTTGTTTTTGTCGGTTGGGTCGTAAGTGTAGGTCAGATTGTCTATTTGCCCAAAATTACCACTCACAAAACCGTTATACGTCATAGTATTCGCAGTCAAACCATTGCGTTGTAAACTCTGAATATTGCCACGCAAGTCATAGCTGACTTTCTCTTGAAATTTGTTATCCGTTTTAAATTGAGCGGG
>JAYTUQ010000480.1:0-3401 GCA_043744455.1 Saprospiraceae bacterium
AAACTTAGACCCCAATAGTTTTTTTCTGTCTCATTCTTTATTCAACAATTTTTAAACCATAGTAGTTTTATTCCTAATTTAACAAAGTCAAGTTAAAAAGTATAGCTTAAACTAAGGCTTGTTGTGAATCCGTTGTTGTATTTAAACATCATACGGTCAGCATTTGCTTCTGAACTGACTTCATATTTCCCGCTGTTGTTAGCATCTTGATAAAAAATTAAATCGTTATGCAACAAGTCACCAACTGTTAATTTAACGTTCAATTTTCCAATATTTTTACCTACTTGTACATCAATAACGCTACGGGGTGCTTCGTAAATGTCTTGTCGAGTAGCCCCAAATTTAGGGTCAACACCCGCATAAGCGATGCGGCGACCCACGCGGTTGAAAACGGCACTTGCAGACCAACCGTTGGCATCACCATCATATGTCAAACCAACATTGGCAATATAAGGTGATTGTCCTTGTAGCGGTCTGTCTTGTTTGGCTTGTGTCGCTGCATTGAATGTCAAAGCCGATTTCATCAAAGATAAGTTACCAAACAAAGAAGTATGAGTGAAAAAATCGGATTTGCTAATGAAATCTAAGTTCTTTTTGATTTCAAATTCTAAACCGTAAATTTTAGCTGACTGCTCATTTTGATACGTGAACGTCGTAAAAGGTTGCGAAACATCGATACTGAATTCAACTGGATTGGCAATTGTCTTATAAAATGCACCGACTGACAGCAACTGACCTCCCGTTGGATAAAATTCATAACGCACATCAAAATTATTCAAAGTCGCTATTTGTAGGTTTTTGTTACCTTTAATTTCAACATTTTTATCAAAAACATAGAAGGCAAAAGGTGCTAATTCACGGAATTCAGGGCGGTTGACAGATGCAAAATAGTCCGCACGAAGCATTGTTTTTTCTGAAATCGAATAAGAAGCATTTACTGACGGTAACCATGAGGCTTTTTGCAAATTGGCAACGTCAATACCTACTTTCGGATTATCAACCTTGATATCGATGTCTTCATAGCGTACACCATACACGACACGCAATTTTTCTTTAAAACGTTGGTCAATCGAAACAAAACCTGCATTTAAAGTTGATTTACCATCGTAATATGACAAGTCATTATTTGTTTTTTCTACTAAGTATAATTTGTTGGCACTTATATTTTTAGCACCTAAATCGTCAGCGGGATTATACGTTAATTCTGAAGGTATGCCACCATAAACGAAGCTGCGTCCCCAAAATGTTCTATCACGATTTTGATAGAAATAACCAACTTTAACATCTGTTTTGACGCTGCCTAAGTTAAATTGTTTGTTCAATTCAAGATTGCCACCTAAAAGGTTTTCATTCAAATCAGAAGCAAAACGTCCTGTACTGCTGTTGAAAAAATCACCTGTTGAAAGCATATAATTGCCAAAATCAGGTGTCTTGGTATAACTAACAATACGATAATCAGGTACTTTGCGGCGCACGCTTGAGTAGCTTACAGACCCGTTAATTGTCAAATCGTTATCGCCGATGATTTGTTTAAAAGATAAAATACTGTTGTATAAACGATTGTAATTGATTAAGTTAGCTGTATTTTGAACTGAAACCTGGTCAATGATATTACCCAAACCTGTACGGAAAATGGTGTTGTTGTCCGTATTCATATTCAACAAGTTGCGGAAATTGATTTGCGTTTTCGTCGCTACATAATTCAAGTTGAAAATACCGCCAGTACTTGTATTTTGACCATAAACGCGGTCATTGAAGTTAGAAACCAAACCAGAACCATCAAAAGTATTGATTTCACCTTGCGAAACTTTACGTGTGTTGGCATAATTCAAGGCAACAATAAGACCTAATTTCCGATTGCCACCCAATTGAATAGGCATACCCATAGAGTAAGCAAAACGGGCATTCGGGATTGCCGAAGTTGTCGTAGAAGACCAATCGTTATTAAAACCTTGCGAAATACCTGCAAAACGCGATTTTTCAGAAGCCGATGCAAATGACGAAGCCGTCCGAAGTGCCCCCTCAGTAAAAGCAGGCAAATCACGCTGATTTCCCAACAAATTGAATGACTCGCCGCTGTATGTTTTGAACTGTGTAAAATCTTTGAAGGTCGTCAAAGAGTGCGTTTGTGCACCGATGCTCAAGCTTTGTGAGAAACGCTCGGGCACGGCTTTCGTTGTGATTTTGATGACGCCACCGCCAAAATCGCCCACTAAATCAGGCGAACCCGCTTTGATAATCGTTACATTGTCCAACAAATTGGCAGGAACAACGTCGAAAGCAAACGCTTTGCGATCGGCTTCTGTTGAAGGTAACAACGCACCGTCGAGATAACCCGCATTGTAGCGGTCGTTCATACCTCTGATAATCGCAAATTTTCCTTCTTGAATCGAAGCACCTGTGACGCGTTTCAAAACATCTGAAGTTGTACGGTCGGGTGTTTTGCGAATCAATTCGGCAGAAATGGCATCTGAAACGCCGACCGCTTTTTTGCGGTCAATAAATTGTGCCACGTTTGAAGAACGCTCTACTTTCGCTGTGATTATAACTTCTTGTAAGAGTGCTTTTTCTTCCGAAATAGCATAATTGAGATAGGTCGTTTCATTCGGTTTAACTTCAACATTGACTTTAGCGGTTTCGTAACCAATGAAACTAATTGCCAATGTGTAGTTGCCGGGTTCTACAGGAATTGTATAATTTCCTTCAATGTCGGTTAATGCGCCTTTTGTTGTTTTATCAATCAAAACAGCTGTACCAGGCAAAGACTCACCATTCGCTTTATCAATGATTTTTCCTGAAATCTGTGTTTGTGCCGAAAGAGAAGTGCTAAAAAACGAACAAATAAAAAGAATAGGAATAAATAATTTTTTCATTGCGTAAAAATTTGTTTTTAAATTTAGCGCAAAGATCTATTCTTAATGTAAATTCAAAATGAATCCAATGTTAAGTTTATGTGAAGTCTTTTAGGAAACAATAAAATGGGAAAATACTGAGGGGGGTCTAATTTAATGATTTAATGAAATCTGTATTTCTGTAAAACATCATTCACAGAAATACAGAAATTTTTTCCACAAAAATACCCTTTATCCAATCTGATTACGTTTTTATCACATAGTCAGATAGGAGGCTTCACATAAGGAACATAGTTTTCAACCCTATACTTATGTTCCCTATGTGAAGCCTCCTATCTGACTATGTGATAAAAAAATCATAACTATTTGATAAAGAAATACATTAAATAGTCGTTGCTATGGCAGCAAATCTTTTTCAAACAAACTGATAGCAAAATCCTTGATACTCATACCCCGCTCTGCAGCCCGAATTTTGATACGCCGATGCAATTCAAGCGGAATATCTAAGGTCAAACGCTGTATGCCGCCGTCTTGAATTTCTTTGACAAC
>JAYTUQ010000481.1:0-3378 GCA_043744455.1 Saprospiraceae bacterium
ATAGGTGTCGGTGCTACGCACCTTAATAAAAATTGGAATATGGGTTGTTCTATAAACGGTGGCAGCACTAACGTGCTTTTGCTCAAATTACTTTAACCAACTTTTTGGTCGGAGTACTGAGGGGGTATCTAATCTACTCACTCCAAGCATTTTGACCATTCAAAGGCATACACGCAATGAACTCAGATGGAATCGGGTCATAAATTAAGATTTCTTTATCCACTTTTTCGGACGTGAAATACGCCATCAACGTCAGTCCTTTCAATCGACGATAAAAAGTAATCGGGTCGGGTTTTTCAATCAAGGTAATGCCCCACATGGAAGGTGGAAATTTAGCGGCTTCTTTGTCCATTTTCAGCAACAAAGCCTCGCGTTGCTCTTTCGTACATTCGTCGAAATACTTGCCGTTGGTATTCTTGCACGTTGCTTCCAATGCGTCAAGCCCTGCCAAGAAGTCTTTTTGTTCGGCTTCTGATAGCAATTTTTGTAAAACTTTATCTAAAAATTGCGCAACACCTATATCTTTTGCACCAGGTGTAGTAGTACGTGGCAGTATTGTTTCAGCCATTTCTGCTAAGGTATTGGCTTGATTCGTCGTCAAAAATGATGGTTTCCAATCCAAAGTGATATTCCGCGTTTGATTGCGACAAGCAATAAATGTATCTGTCAATGCACCAACGGTGACGGCATAGCCGAAAAAGAGGGCTGTATTTTTTAAAGCTGTTCTGCGATTCATGTATTTTAAGTATGAAGTATGAGTGATAAGTTATGAAGTGAGTACATTACTCACTCTTTCTTATCAAAATAGGTTAAAAAATATGGTTAATATCAAAAGTACAGTTGCTGCCTTCACTGCTAAGTTTTTCTTTTTAGTCAAAATAGAACTGCGAATGAGTTTCATAACTTCTTCTGTATCAACAGATATAGAAGTATATTCTGTCTCTGATAAATATTCTGTTTTCATCAATAACTCTAACCAAAAAAGAGTTTCTCCTGTTTCTTTTTGTGCAATAGCCAGTTTATGAATAAAATCAACACCAGATTCAGCATTAAAGGCTTCTCTTACCATCGCACCAGGGTTAGTACCAGCCCTTAGTAATTGTTTACTCATTACATACTCTTTTTTGACATTGGTCAAATATTGATTTAATCGAACAATACGAATTGCTAAATTCATAGTTTTCTCTTGTAATGGGCTATTTTTATGTGTATGTTTTTCCATCGTCTATGATTTATGAATATGAAAGAATCGCTACCTCATCACTCATACTTCCTACTTTATACCTATTTAAAAAATGCTTTTACTGCAAAATCAACCGCTCTTGCCGTCAACGCCATATACGTTATCGAAGGATTGACATTCGATGCAGAAGTCATACACGCCCCGTCTGTTACAAACACATTTGGAACAGCATGGATTTGATTATTGCCATTTAACACCGACGTTTTAGGGTCTTTGCCCATACGCGCCGTGCCCATTTCATGAACCCCGTTGCCGATACCACCCATATTGTCAAATTGGAAAATATTTTTGAAACCCGCATTTTCAAGCATTTCACCCGCATCTGCCTTAATTTTTTCACGCATTTTCAGCTCATTTTCCTTGATTTCGGCACTAAAAACCAATTGTGGCATACCAAACGCATCTTTTTTATCTTTATGCAAACGGACACTATTTTCATGATAAGGCAATATTTCACCGAAACCCATAAGCGACATGCCCCAACCGCCAGGCTTCATCAAGCCGTCTTTGAAGTCTGCACCAACCCCCTCAGTATTATTGCCACCACGACCCCAATCTGCCCTTGCACCAAAGCCTTGATAGCCAAAACCACGTATGAAATTAGGGTTTTTAGTTTGTGAATCGAGGTTGACATAGCGCGGAATATACATACCATTCGGACGACGACCTTTATAATATTGATCTTCAAAACCATCATATTCCCCTTTTGCACCTACGTGATAATGGTGATCCATAATATTATGACCCAATTCCCCACTGTCATTGCCCAAGCCATTAGGGAAACGATTAGACGTTGAATTTAACAAAATTTGAGAAGTAGCCAAGGTAGAAGCGCAACAAAAGATGATTTTTGCATAAAATTCAATCATTTCTTTGCTTTCGCTATCCATGACGCGAACGCCCGTCGCACGATTCGTTTTTTCATCTAAAATG
This sequence comes from Saprospiraceae bacterium, assembly GCA_043744455.1. Lineage (GTDB taxonomy): Bacteria > Bacteroidota > Bacteroidia > Chitinophagales > Saprospiraceae > JAAFJT01. The sequence goes on from JAYTUQ010000481.1 coordinate 2,177, forward strand.
ATGGAATGAACAATAGAATTTGGGCGAATTGCAAAATTTTTCGTATTATTTGCCGCAGGTAATGTCGCTGAATTACTGCTAAAATAAGCCCCATAAGGGCAACCTCTTGAACAGCGGTTTCGGTATTGACATTGACCACGACCCAATGCCAAATGCCACGGCTTCGGTTCAGTCAAATGCGCCACACGACCAATCGTGACCATACGACCATTGAATTTTTTAGCGACTTCTTTCTTGAAATGCTGCTCTAAACAGTTCAATTCCATAGGTGGCAGAAAATAACCATCTGGCAAATGCGGCAAACCCAATTTTTCACCGCTGACACCAACAAATTTTTCGACATACGTGTACCAAGGCGCGATGTCTTTGTAACGAATAGGCCAGTCAACCGCGATGCCATCTTTCGTATTGGCTTCAAAATCCAAATCGCTCCAACGATACACTTGTTTTCCCCACGTTATGGAACGACCGCCAACATGATTGCCACGTATCCAATCAAACCGTTTTTCTTCGACGTAAGGATTTTCTAAGTCATCGGTGAAAAAATGCTTAGTTGACTCACCGACAAAACCACTTCTGATTTGGATATGATATTTTTTTATATCTTCTTGACTCAAACCGCCGCGCAAATCCATTTCCCAAGGCTCTTTCATCATGGTCGGATAGTCTTCGACGTGATTCACCATACGCCCTTTTTCAAGCACCAGAGTTTTTAGCCCTTTCTCACACAGCTCTTTTGCTGCCCAACCGCCACTCATGCCCGAGCCAATGACAATAGCATCGTAGGTATTGGTTTTATTTAACGTTGTATTCAAATTTGCCATAATTAAATTTTGTTTTAAGGCGTAAATGTAGGGATTTATTTTACTTTTCAAGGCAACTACCCCCTCAGTATTTTGACCTATTCAAACAAAAACAAACCACTGACAACAAACATTTTCCTTGAAATTGGATAGAAAAACCGTAAATTTGCCCATAAAATGTAAAAAAATGAGCAAGAAATTAATTAGCTTCGATTGGGCAATAAAGCGACTTTTGAGAAACAAAGCCAACTTTGTTGTATTGGAAGGTTTTTTAAGCGAACTTTTGTTTGATAATATCAGGATTGAGCAAATTCTTGAAAGTGAATCAAATCAAGAAACGGACGATAATAAGTATAATAGAGTAGATATTTTAACGCAAAATTCAAAGAATGAACTGAT
>JAYTUQ010000482.1:0-41916 GCA_043744455.1 Saprospiraceae bacterium
GACGTAGCGGACTTTATAGCCCACATATTGCAAATAGCGATAAATCACATCGAAATTGACAAATGTGCGGCAATTGCCGAGATGCACATCGTTGTAAACAGTGGGTCCGCAGACGTACATACCGACGCGTCCTGCGACAATGGGTGTAAAGATTTCTTTTTCGCCTGTGAGCGAATTATAGATTTTGAGTTCTGTATTCGATTTCATGCCGCAAAGGTATAAATTGAAAAATGAGAATAGATGTTATTTTTTACGGCTAAAAAAGGAAAAGTTGTGTTTTTGGGTAAAAAATACTGAGGGGGGTGTTTGTTATAAGTGTGGTGGTTAGAATTAATGAATTTAGTTGCAGAACAGTCAATTTAGTTGCACAATTTGTATCCTCTACTTCATTTTCAAATATTCCGTCGCAAATCGCTCGCCCATCGTCCTTTGTCCCATTGAATTGAAATGCACGTTATCTCCTTTGTGCTTAAAATCTTGTGTCGGAATAAGTGCGGCGTGCGCATCTTTTTGCACCACCTGTTTTATCGCATCGTTTATCAATTGCCAATTTTTATTGTTGTTAGAATAAGACCCCAATTCAGCCGTAAGAATCGGTAAACGGTCGTTGTGGGTGATATTTCTAAATATTTTGAACAAAGCAGTAAGCCTTTCGGGATGCAAACGTATATTTTCATCCGAGCTAGTATTGCTTTCGCCTTGATGCCACAGCACTGCTTTGATAACGCCGAGGTCATTGCCCAATTTTACTTTTTCTTTGAAATTAGTCATTAATTGAACGCCGCGATAAGTAGAATCACCCAACCATTGTTGAATTGAACTGCCGCCTATTGCCGTCGGAATCAACAAAATCGTCACGTTTTCGGGTATATTTTTAAGCAAAGCATGTCCAAATGACACACCACAATCCAATCCCGCCATGCGTGGTTCATAGAAATGCAATGGCTCTTTGGCTAAAATCACCTCATTATTTTTGTTGATAGTCAAAAGTCTTTTATCAGTCATCGTGTCTTGTGGTTCAACCCATCCGCGACCTGCCATATTGGATTGACCTGCCAATAAAAATACCCAAACGTTGTTTTTGGGCGGTATTTTGGTGACCTTTTCAACCGTTTTTGGAAAATAACGCGTCCGCACCCAATCTGCGTAACTGATAAGCTCTACGTTCACCTCTTTAAGGAAAGATTTAAGGGTTTTATCGGTGAATAAATCCGTTACGCCTTGTCTGTCCGCCGCCACATCTTCATAACCAATGTGGTTCACGGCGCGTATTTCGTCATTGTCAAAGGCTGGATGATCGACAAAAAGGTAGGTTTTGCCTGCTTCTAATTGGGTTAAAGCTTTTTTGAAACTTTCCAATTTCTCTTGTGCCGTTTTGTGTGCGCCCTCGTATCCCATGCGCATAACACCCGCTTGTGCCATTTCGTTATCGGTGACTAAATTGTATTCTTTTGCCAATTTTTGAGTCAATGCCTTCACTTCTTCGCTCAAATTCGTGCAACCCATGTGCCCCGAAATGTGGCTTAGGCGTGGAATCTGCTTTTTTGCGGCTTCAATCTGCGCTCGAAACTCTTTTTCAATGTCTTGCAACGTGTATTTGTTTTCCAAAATCGCTTGTCCAGGATAACTTTTGTCGGGAAATACCTTTGGAAAAAAGTAACCGTTGGCATCTTTGAGGCTCGCGCAATCGGTCATCGGTCGCCACTTCACATTGTCCCACTCACTCGTCAAACACAGGTGAACCCCGACATCTACTGAGGGGGTCTGCGCCAACATTTTCACCGCTTCAGGAAACCACGGCGACGGCACAATGACTTCGATGGCGGTTTCCACGCCTTCTTTATACGATTTAATCAAGGCTTCGTTAGCCGCATGAGAAAAACCCATGTCATCGCCTCGAATGATAAGTTTTGTAGGCTGTTTTTGCGCATTAGCCACAAATAAGGAGCAGCTCAGCAAGAGCGCATTTGATATTTTGTTCATCGTTTTGAGTTTTGTCCAAATGTACAAATTTATTTTGCTTTTGATTGGTTACGGCAACTTCTCAAAACACATTCTTATAAAATACTGAGGGGGGTCATTTACTGCTATCGCTGATGATTTTTATTTCGACGCGGCGGTTTGTCCTGTGTTCTTCTTCAGTTAGAGGCGATTCATAAATCATGTTGAAGTTTGAATAACCTTTATAAGTCATGCGATTCGCATCAATACCATTTTCGACCAAATAATCATAAACCGCTTTAGAGCGGTAAAGAGACAAATAATATAATTGAGAGCCTTCTGGATAAGGTGTTGATGAAAATGCCGTGATATGTCCGCCAATTTCAATACTACATTTATTATTATCTTTCATAAACTGTAAAAGTTCTTGCATAGTAGGCTTAGATTCTATCATGATTTCTGGCGAACTTGTATAGAAATTGATATTTTTCAATGCCGCTTTTTTACCTACAGCAATGGTTTGAAGTACAAAATCCACCTTTTTAATCGCAGAATCAAGAACAATACCTTTATAAAAAGGCAAATGACTGAAGGCGCTTATGCCAACACTTACATCAGAACCCATCAGTTTAGATATAGAATAATATCCTTTTGCGTCTGTAAAAACAGTGTCTTTACCATTGTCGTTAGTAAAAATAATACGCGCATTTTGTACGATTTGCGAAGAGTCGTTTGTCACCGTTCCTGAAATATTCGCTTTAATGGGTGTTTTTTTAGGTATAACACCAGATGTCGGCATTGCGGAAGTTATAATACGTGTCGGCTTTGTTTTACATTTCAAAGATATATTTTGCGTCGTTTTCCATTTATCAACCGTAAAAATTTGTCCATCATAAATACCACACTCATAATTAAGGTCAGGGACAACACGTATTTTAGCGGGTAAATTAAGCCTTGCGGCAAGGCTGTATGCGCCGTTTTCATCTGTAAAAGTGGAATCTTGAACAAATTTTGAATTCAGCATCACTTTCGCATGAACGATGGGCGTTTTCCCATCGCTATCAGTTACCAAACCTTTGACTTCAGCCAAACGCCGTAAGACGTTCACAGAGACGCGGCGATTGCGTTGTTTACCATCTTCAGACTGATTTTCGGCAATAGGTTTTGTCTCACCATACCCCTCAGTATAAATACGGTTTTCGGGGGCATTTTTACTTATCAAATAGCTTTTGACAGCTTGCGCACGTTTTTGAGATAGTTCAAAATTGGCTTTGGCATCTCCGACAGCATCAGTATGGGCGATCATAGTCACCACAAATGTTGAGTCTTGCAAAGCCACAACTAAAGAATCAAGGCGTGGATGATATTCTGAACGGAGGTCAGCCTTTGCAAAATCAAATTGCAATTCGAATTGCCAAACAGGTTTTTCTTGCACTTTTTGTCCCAACAAAAATAGAGGAGAGAGCAAGCAGACAAATAGAAGTTTGATAGAGGTATTCATGTTGAAATGCGTTTTGGTGAAAGAAAATTTTGGTTATTGTTGTATTCGTAATTTTCACCATAACTATTTATTTACATTTTTAGTTTCTACAACATTATTTTTTTTTAATAAAACGACAATTTTATAATTATTACTTTCATTTTCAATGTTTTACAATAAAAAAAAGACTGTTTTCGTCATGCAAAAACAGTCTTTTTTATTAAATTTATAGCTCAAAAAAAATTAGTAAGCACGAACATTTTTATGCTCCATATAATTTATAAATGCTCGATTCACGACCCGATTGCCACCAGGCGTTGGATAGTTTCCACTAAAATACCAATCACCTTTATTATTAGGGCAAGCGGCATGTAAACCATCCAACGTTTGATAAATCACAGCGACTTCTGGAACAATTTCAGGTAATGTAACGATTTCAGCGATTTTAGCACTGATATCTTCATAGTCAAAGAGGTCATATAGTTCTTGAACGTAGTTTTTGATTTGTTCCTTTGGCAGATTTTCTTGCGCTTTACATTTATCATAAACCATTTCTAACTTTTCCTCCATGCCGCGCTCATTTAAAAGCCGGATGAGGGCTTGAAAAGCAACAAAATCTCCCATTTTTGACATATCAATGCCATAACAATCAGGGAAACGAATCTGCGGTGCAGAAGAAACAATGATAATTTTTTTAGGCTTCAAGCGCGCTGCTATTTTTATGATGGAGTTTTTCAACGTCGTACCCCGCACAATCGAGTCATCCACCAAAACTAAGGTATCCACATTGTCATTAATAATACCATACGTCACATCATAGACATGAGCAACCATATCGTCGCGGCTATCATCTTGTGTAATGAATGTACGGGCTTTATCGTCCTTAATCGCTAATTTTTCAACACGCAATGCCCCCCTCAGTATATCGTCAATTTTTTCCGCAGAAAAATCATTTTCTCTATGTAAATCATTGATTTTCTGCGCTTTAATACGCATATGTATCTTTTGCAAACCTTCGGTCATACCCATAAAAGCCACTTCGGCGGTGTTTGGAATGAAAGAAAATACGGTGTTTTCAAAATCATACCCAACAGCTTTTGCGACGGATTCTGCCAATTGTTCGCCCAATTGTTTTCTTTCTAAATAAATATCGCGGTCTGTACCCCGAGAAAAATAAATGCGCTCAAAAGAACAAGACAAGCGTTCGCGTTCTTGTGTAAAAGGTTTTTCAGTAACTGCACCACTTTTCTTTATGACTAAAGCATGAGCTGGTTTTAACTCCTGAATCATCTGATAGTTGACATTAAAAACGGACTGAATCGCAGGACGTTCCGATGCCACCACCACCACTTCGTCGTCTTGATAATAAAAAGCAGGACGAATGCCGTTCGGGTCGCGCATCACAAAAGCATCGCCATGCCCCAACATACCCATCAAAACATACCCACCATCTAAACCTTTTGCTGCCCGTTTCAAAATGCGTTGCACGTCAAGATGTTCTGCAATCAAATTCGTCAATTCCTTATTTGAGTAATTATCGCGTTTGAAATAATTGAACCAATGCTGCACTTCATCGTCCAGAAAATGTCCAATTTTTTCCATCACCATTACAGTATCTGACTTTTCCTTAGGATGTTGCCCCAATTCCTCTACAAGAAACTCAAAAAGTTCATCCACATTGGTCATATTAAAATTACCTGCGAGCAACAAATTGCGACAAATCCAATTGTTCGGGCGCAAAAAAGGATGCACTTGTTCGATTGTATTCCCGCTATGCGTCCCATATCGCAAATGCCCCATCATCACTTCGCCCATATACGGATAATGCTCTTTTAGGAAAGCGGCATCGTTTATTTGCTCGTCTGTGAGGTCTTTGAAATGCCAGAATACTTGCTCGAAAACGTCTTTGATGTGTTGGGTTTGAGTGTTTGAGCGTTTGCGGCTAAGGTAGCGTGTGCCAGGCGTTGGGTCGAGTTTGATGGTAGCGATGCCTGCGCCGTCTTGTCCACGGTTACGCTGTTTTTGCATCAAGAGGTGAAGTTTATTTAAGCCGTAGAAAGCGGTACCATATTTTTCATGGTAAAATTCCAATGGCTTCAAAAGCCGAACGAGCGCAATGCCACATTCGTGTTTGATTGGTTCACTCATTGAGATGTCGTATAATTATTGAAATTGTATAAAAAATATTTCACAAAGATACGCCTTATTATTGGGAACACACGCTGAAAAAAGTTACATAAAGTTAACAATCAGTTGTGGAAAAGATAAAAGAGTTCTATGCATACTGTTTAGAAAATTCTTAAAATTGCTAAACAATATGCATAAATGAATAAATTCTCATCAATCAATAATATGCACAAAAAAGGTCAATGATGCGGAAATAGGTCCCCCACTTTTAGGATGAATTTGCTTCAACACAATATCTACATACTTCTTTAAAGGCTTTTTATGGTCTTCTGCTTCTGCTTTATCGCTTTTAAACGTTGCTGTTACAAAACCCTTTTCACCAGGTTGAACCGTTGCGCGTGTATATTCCAAATCTGTACAGTCGCAACCTGAAACGATGTCAATATCAAGGGGCGCAGTGCCTGTATTTGTAAAATTGTAGGTAACAGTAGGTCTTTCACCCGTTTTTATTTTGCCAAAATCTATCGTTGTTTTGTCAAATACCATGATAGGAATGCCGCCCGTGGTGTTCACAGGAGGCGGAGGCACATCTTGTTTCGGCGTTTTAACACCCGCATCTGAAGTGGTTTTGACGGGCTTCATGGTCTTTTTAGAAGGCGTACAAGTCTTTTTAGTTGTTGTTTTTTTTACAGCCGTACTTTGCGCTGATATGGAGACAACACCAAAAAGGCAAAGAAAAAAAGACATTTGTAGAACAAAAGATTTCATAATAATTATGATTTTTTAAAATTTTATGTAAAAAAAGTATTTATGGCTCAACACGAAAGTCACAAGGACATGAATTTTTTAAAGTGAAATGCAAAAATAAAAGGCTTCATCATTTATTGAAACTTTAAAAATAAATGCAAATGTAGGAGAAAAACGTAAAAACACACCCCTCAGTATCAAGGACGTTTTTTCAAGAATTTTCTTTCTCATGTATCATGTAGAACGACAGCGACCTGAGCGAGACCGAATAATCTGTGCATTCATGCTCGATGGTTTTATGGAAACTTTGAAACGAAAAATAAATAATAGCATCCCTACGATTGGGTTTAAAAATGCGAAAGATATTGCTAACACGTATCGGTAAGTCATACCCCTCAGTATTTTCCTTATAGTTTCATTGAAAAGCGTATTTTTGTACATATTTAGAAGCAAAGCAAGACAGTGCCTTATGAAAAAAATATCAAAATCAGAAATAGACGAAGCCGTCAAACGATTGACGGAGGCGTATCAGCCTTTAACGATTTACCTTTTTGGGTCTTATGCGTGGGGACAACCGCATGAAGACAGTGATTTAGATTTTTTGGTTGTATTAAATGATGATATCAAACTTAATTTAGCAATGCAAATAAAAGGGAAAATAGCCCTGAAAAACATGAATGTGTCAACAGACATCGTCTTAAACCATGCATTTTTCTTTAAAGAAAGGTCAGAACATCCTTCCACATTACAACACAAAGTCTTAAACGAAGGTAAATTAGTCTATGGCAGTTTATGAAGATTGGCTACTCAAAGCTGAACGAGATTTAGATACAGCTAAATTGTTATTGGAAAATACTTTTCACGATACAGCTATTTATCACACACAACAATGCGCTGAAAAGGCATTGAAAGGGTATTGCGTTTATCGTTTACAACCGCTCATAAAAACCCACGATTTAGAAAAGATACTGAATATCTGCATTGGCTTAGAAAGTAGTTTTCATCAATTAGACATTTTAGCCACTTCACTCAATGGTTTAGATGTTAGATTTCGATATCCAGACGTTGAGTTTGAACCAGACGCAAATGAAGTTGCAGATGCGATTCATTGGGCGGAGCAAATATTTGACTTTGTAAAAATAAAATGTGTGTAAAAAGCGGCAAAATCATTGAGTCAATTGCTTTTGCGCAAAAGAGCTAAAATTGAGTTTAAAAAATGCGAAAGATATTGCTAACACGTATCGGTAAGTCATACCCCTCAGTACATACCGCTTTAAAAACTAAATAAACCTCTTGAATATACTCACCGCCACCTGAGACTTTTTTTTAAAAAGTTGAACAAAAACCCCGCTGTGATAAGTCTGTGAAATTCTAATAACACCTTTGCAGTATGACTTTATCACTTAATTGTTTAACATTTTAAAATTAATGCGACACCCTTACATTATCTCTCACACCCAATGATTTATGACATGAAAAAAATACTTTTCCTGCTTTTTATACATTTTTTTTATTTGGGTAAAAGTCAAATGCTCGGACAAAGCGGTTGGACGCGCAACAAAGGCGGTATCTATGTCAAAGTGGGTTTTTATACCTTAAACGGCTCAAATTATTACAATACTGAGGGGGTCAAATCCACAACCCGCGATTTTCATCAACAAGCTTTGACGTTTTATGGCGAATATGGTTTGACAAAAAATATAACAACGATACTTAATTTTCCATACCTGAAAGGACAAGGCTACGCTGATGACAAAAGGGCAGTAGGCGTTGGTAATCCACAAATAGAATTAAAATTTGCACTAATAAGGAAAGTACCCATATCATTGACAGTTGGGGCAGAATTGCCATTTGCAAAACAAACAAATTACTCGGTTGCCCGCGAACCTGACGCTTTTGGTGTTGTCAATCGTATAAACTTACCCACAGGTTATCCCGACTTCAATTATTGGGGTACATTAGCAGCATCGTCGGGATTTTGGCAAGGCATGGGTTGGTTTTCGATTTATGGGCAGTACATAGTACGTGGAAAAGACTTCAATAATCAAGCAAAATTGGGCTTAGAACTCGGATATAAATGGACACCTAAATTTTGGACAAATGCCCGGTTAGTCGGTTGGTATCAAGCCCAAGAAACAAAAGGAACGCGTGCTTCCATTGTTAATGGACAAGGCACGGAATATACATCGCTGGGCATTGGGGCAGCATATGAAATCATAAAACATTGGAGTATAACATTAGATTACCAAACAGTAAACAATCTTTTGGTACGTCCTAAAAATATACAAGGTGCACCACTTATTCAAATGGGTGTATCAGCAGAGTTTTGACCCCTCAGTAAAATCAATAAATTTGTATAAATCAATGATATGAAAATAGCCATTATCGGCAACGGCATCGCAGGCATAACAGCCGCCCGTTGGATTCGCAAATTAAGTGATACCGCAGACATCACCGTCATTTCAGAAGAAGGCGATTATTTTTTTAGCCGCACCGCACTCATGTACATCTACATGGGGCATATGCGCCTTCAAGATACACAACCATATGAAAATTGGTTTTGGAAAAAAAACCGCATCAATTTACTGAGGGGTCGTGTGGAAATAATAGATTTTGATGCTAAAACATTGAAAATCAAAGAGAAATCGAATTTTACTTACGATAAACTGATTATTGCGACAGGTTCAAAATCTAATAAATTTGGCTGGGCAGGACAGGATTTAGACGGCGTGCATGGCTTATATCATCTTCAAGATTTGGCAGCAATGGAGCGACATTCCGAAACAGGTATTAAGAGAGCAGTTGTCGTCGGCGGTGGTTTGATAGGTATTGAAATGGCTGAAATGTTCCATTCAAGGCATATTCCCGTTACCTTTTTGGTGCGTGAAACCAATTTTTGGGATAATATTTTACCCATTGAAGAATCAAAAATGATTAATCGCCATATTTTGGAACATGGCATTGACTTGCGTTTGGAAACAGAATTGGACAGTATCATAGATGAAAATAATGATGGTAAATTAGATGCTGTGCAAATAAAAAATGGTGAAAAACTGCCTTGCCAATTTGTTGGTTTAACGGTTGGCGTATCACCTAATATTGATTTTTTGAAAAACACACCCCTCAGTATAGGTAAAGGTATTAAGGTAAATAACTACTTAGAAACCAATCAGTTAGATGTTTATGCCATCGGCGATTGTGCCGAGTTAGAAATGCCACAATCAGGTCGCCGCCCCATTGAAGCGATTTGGTACACGGGTAAAATGATGGGCGAAACTGTGGCTTATAATATTGTAGGCAAACCAGTTCCATACAATCCGGGTATTTGGTTCAATTCGGCTAAGTTCTTAGACATCGAATATCAAGTATATGGCGACATCCGCCCCGCCAAACCCGATGAACACGAAACGATTTATTGGGAACATAAAGATGGAAAACACGCCATTCGCATCAATTTTGACCGAAATACTGAGGGGGTCATTGGCTTCAATTTAATGGGTGTTCGCTACCGCCACGAGGTGTGTGAGAAGTGGATTCAAAGTGCAACAAAGATAGAAACAGTGCTTCAAAATTTAGGTCTCGCTAATTTCGATCCCGAGTTTTATAAAGAATATGAACAAGAAGTTGTGGATATTTATAATCAAACTTTTAACAAAAACCTTCAACTAAAAACCAAGCGCGGACTGAATGCGGTGACACGTTTTTTGAAAGCGGCTCTTTAAAAAATACGTTTGAAAAATATGTGTTAGAAATGTGGACGATTTGAAACGAGGTCTTTAATTTTGCGGATGGAGAAAGCTTATCAACTCGTATTTACCTCGTCGAATGGTGGTCAAATAGAAATTCATCCAGACCACTTGACCATAGAACTTGCTGAAAATCAATTTTTTGCATTGGTTTTAGCTCTCAATGGCAAACATGTAAAACTGTTGCCTTACACTTATGAACCTAAGGTGAAAAACCCTGATGCAGAGGTTGATGGTATGATTGTAGATTTTAAATTTCCATCAAAATCGAAAACACCTCATACAGCTATTCAAGCTAAGATTAAGGAAGCAAATCTTCAAGGAGCGTCAACAACAGTCATCTATTTAGGAAATCCATTGATTGAGCGAAGAGACATAAAAAGAGCATTAATCGCTGCCTTTCAAGAAGGTTGGAATTCAAATATTGAAGAAGTTTGGTTAATATACAGGAATTTTGATGTTTTAGAAATCAATAGAAAGGAGATTGATGATCGAAGCTTTATTGAAAGGCTAAAATAGAGGTCTTATAAACGAACAAGGCTGCTAGTAAGCAGCCTCTTCGCGGAGTACGACCACAGTGTGACCGTACAATGCAAATGTACAATAATTATTATTGTAAGAGCAAGTTTAATTTTTAAAATTCAAAGAAATGCAAGTAGAACAAAGTCTCTCATTAGCCAATCCATCACCGATTCATACTACAATGCGTCAAAAGATAGGTCTTTCAGTGCTTACTATTGGCTTTTTGATGTTCATGGTCGCTTTTTTTAGTGGACAATCACCTTTCGGTATGTCTCCTGCTTTGTATTTCACAATTGTAGCTGGCTTAATGGTGGGTGGTGCTATCGTTTTTATACGTGGCGAATATATCGGTAAACCCGAAGGCATTAAAAACAACAGTGTGCTGTTTCACAGTTTGTCGTCACGCGAGGCATTGATTGGTTTGCTCGTGTCACTTGTGTCGTGGCTGACATTTACGCAATTACCCACCTTTGGCATGGGTAGTTTTAAAAGTTGGACAGCTTATGGTGTTATTCAAATAGGCGTTATTCTCTATTTTGCCAACCGCATGTTCCGCAGAGAAACCATGAGTCAACTGAATATACGTGGCTTGGGTGCTTGGATGTTGGGCATTTTTCTTACAGGTTTCTATGTTGTTTTGTATTGGTATGGTGAAAAAATGACAGGATTAATCGCCGTTTTTGACCCCCTCAGTAAATTGGTGAGTGGTAGACCTGCCGACCAGTGGTTTGTATATGGAACGATTTATACAGCGAGTGTTTTGGTTATGGGTTACAAATTTGCTTTGAAATACAAGCATAATCGCTATCAACTCATTCGTACAGCATCGGTTAGTTTCTTTCAGTTGGGTTTTGCATTCCTCATTCCTTATTTTTTGAAAATGATGAACGAACCTGAATACTACTTTACTTACTTCTGGCCCCTCAAAACTGACCCATTGAAACCCGATGGTATTAACTATATTGTACAATCATCAAGTCATGGCATCGGCTGGTATTTCATCGCTTTTTCAGCCATCATGACATTCGTTGCTACCCCTATTTTGACCTATTTTTATGGCAAACGTTGGTATTGCTCTTGGGTATGTGGTTGTGGGGGTTTAGCAGAAACCGTTGGAGACCCATTCCGTCAACTGTCCGACAAAAGCCTAAAAGCATGGAAAGTTGAGCGTTGGATGGTGCATTCTGTCCTCGTTTTTGTCACCATTATGACCGCTTTATTATGGATAAATTCTGCACAACAAGGAGCCGTTTTAGGAAAATTTTCTTTTGGGTTTTCAAAAACATATGGCTTTTTGGTTGGTTCTATATTTTCAGGTGTGGTTGGCACGGGTTTCTATCCAATTTTAGGTTCACGTGGTTGGTGTCGTTTCGGTTGTCCACAAGCCGCTATTTTAGGTCTTTTTCAAAGGAAAAAATCGAAATTTCGTATTACTTCCAATGGCGGTCAGTGTATTAGTTGTGGCAACTGTTCAACATATTGCGAAATGGGTATAGATGTTCGGAGTTATGCCCAAAAAGGACAAGACGTTGTTCGGGCTTCGTGTGTCGGTTGCGGTATTTGTGCTGCTGTATGTCCGCGTGGTGTTTTGCGGTTAGAAAATGGTGATTTGGATATTGATGAACGGGCAGAAACGGTTAGAGCGATTCATGTGAAGGATGGGATGTTAGAAGTTGATAATACTTTGTAAAATTAAAAAAGCCCTTTGCGTTGAACAAAGGGCTTTTTACTGAGGGGGCAAATAAAGTTCTACTGAACCATATAATCCATAATACTATATTGCTGCAATCGGTTACCATATGAATCTTGATAGCCAATCGTATCCTCCAATATCAGGTCATTAGAGCTATCCAGTAAATTGTTTTTATCATATATCTCTACTCGATTGATAAATCTCAACGTTTTACTATCCAATAGTTCAAACATACGTCGAGTAATGACAGAGATACTATCGAAGTTATTAAATGGTTCTAACCAACTTGCACTTACGGAAAGGATATAAGAAGAACCATTCGGGTAAACGGGAATTAACCCAACGAATGAAAAGTCTTTACCTTCATTTTTAAAAGAATTAATAACTCTTTTAATGTGCTCTACCAATATTTTTTTATCCATTTTAAAAAGCCATTTGTTGGGTGACGAATTGCGTCCAAAAGTTTCAAAGCCTCAACTTGCGTTTTACTACCCGATGCGCTATAACGAGAATCTTCTTTCCATGAACAAATATACGACCAATTGTCATAAAAATTAACATTGAAAGATTTCTCGTTTTCCAACTTCTCTGAAAGACCTGCAAACACTAATAGTACATCAAAATCATGTGTTTTAAAGAGTTTAAGATATTTTGAATTGGGCATGAACACATTGTCAATATCAATGTTTTTACAAATTCTCGCTTTGAAAGCAAGTTCAACGCAATAACCCGCTAAGTAAAACGCATTATCATAACTCCCCTTTTTGTAAAGAAGTTCCGCATCTTTCAATTTTTGTAGCGCAATTTTTTTTATTTCGGTTCTACTATTCATGAAACAATAATAGACCTTAAACGGCATTTAGCAATATTTTTTATTGAAAAAATCATATTTTTTAAAACATTATTTTTTGTAATTTTAATTTAAGTAACAATATTCTTGATATATCCCCTCAGTACAAAGTCTTTTTAACCAACAAAAAATTATTAATAAAACAAAATAAATGTTTTGTTGGCGTAAATTTGGGGTTCAAAAAATAATTTTGATATAAAATGGGTTTCAAACTTGTTTCCAATTACGTGCCCACAGGCGACCAACCTGAAGCGATTGCACAACTCACAGAAGGCATATTGAAGGGAGATAGAGCGCAGGTTTTGCTGGGTGTCACAGGCTCGGGTAAGACATTTACGATGGCAAATGTTATTGAAAAACTGAACCGTCCAACCTTGATTTTGACGCATAATAAGACGCTAACAGCCCAATTGTACAGCGAATTCAAGCAATTTTTCCCAAATAATGCCGTCGAATACTTTGTTTCTTACTACGATTATTACCAACCAGAATCCTATATTTCTGTCAGCGATACTTATATCGAAAAGGATATGCAAATCAATGAAGAAGTGGATAAACTGCGACTTCGAGCGACCAGTTCGGTGTTGTCTGGGCGGCGCGATATTATTGTTGTAGCTTCTGTTTCCTGCATTTATGGTATGGGCAATCCACAAGATTATGAGTCAGGCATCATCCGCATTCACAAAGGCAAGGTTGTGTCGCGCAATACTTTTTTATATGAATTAGTTCAAGGTTTATACTCTCGTACTGAGGGGGAGCTTGGTCGCGCCATGTTCCGCGTGCGGGGCGATACAGTTGATATTAATTTGCCTTATGTGGACTACGGTTACCGCATTGTTTTCTTTGGCGATGAAATTGAAAGCATAGATATGATTGATGTGGAAACTGGGCAGCGCGGTGAATCAATGGATGTCGCGGACATTTTTCCCGCTAATCTATATGTCACGTCGAAGGAATTTATTCATGATGCCATCCGCAATATTCAAGATGAATTACATGAGCAAATTCAATATTTCAAGCGCGAAGGCAAACCTTTTGAAGCCAAACGCATCGAGGAGCGCACCAATTTCGACCTCGAAATGATAAAAGAACTCGGCTATTGTTCAGGTATTGAGAACTATTCAAGGTTTTTTGATCGTCGAAAAATGGGCGACCGCCCGTTCTGTTTGCTTGATTATTTTCCACAAGATTATTTGATGTTTGTTGACGAAAGCCATGCCACTATGCCACAAATTCGCGGTATGTGGGGCGGCGACCGCGCTCGCAAACAAAGCCTTGTCAGTTATGGCTTCCGTTTGCCGTCTGCGATGGACAATAGACCCTTGAATTTCAATGAGTTCGAGAGTATGATCAATCAAGTGGTTTTCGTTTCGGCAACACCTGCTGACTATGAACTCGAAGTTACTGAGGGGGTGGTGGTTGAGCAAATTGTCCGTCCCACTGGTTTGCTGGATCCGCCGATTGAAGTCCGTCCGTCTATCAATCAAGTAGATGATTTGTTGGACGAAATTCGACTGCGCATTGAGCGAAATGAACGGGTTTTAGTAACGACACTGACTAAACGTATGTCTGAGGAATTGTCCAAATATTTAGCGAAATTGGACATAAAAGTGCGTTATATCCATTCGGAAGTGGATACGATGGAACGCATGGAAATTTTAAGAGACTTGCAATTAGGCGATTTTGATGTCTTAGTCGGTGTCAATTTGCTGCGTGAAGGATTGGATTTGCCCGAAGTATCGCTCGTCGCTATTTTAGATGCGGACAAAGAGGGTTTTTTAAGAAATGCCCGTTCCTTGACGCAAACGGCGGGACGTGCAGCACGTAATTCAAACGGCTTAGTTATTTTTTATGCTGATAAAGTTACAGATTCGATGCGACGGACGATAGACGAAACGAATCGGCGGCGCAGCAAACAAATGATGTATAATGAAGAAAATGGCATCACGCCACGCACTGTTGCACGGACGCGTGAGGAAATCATTGCAGCAGGTTCTATCCTTGATATTCGCGGAAAAAACAACCGTTCATACATTGAACCTGTGGAATTGAGCCTTGCCGCCGACCCCGTCACAAGTTATATGAGTCGTGAACAATTCAAAAAAATGATTGACCAAACCGAAAAGAAAATGCAACAAGCCTCAAAAGACCTCGATTTTATGATGGCGGCGCAGATTCGCGATGAGTGGTTTGCCTTGAAAAAGAAGTTTAGCGATATGTATGGGATGTTGAAGGATTGAGAATTTGCAGCTTAATTCTACAAATTTTCACATAAAAAAGCCGTTTTGATTGTTCAAAACGGCTTTTTTTTAATGAAAAATCTGTTCTTTTAGCCCCTCAGTATATCAATGATTTTTTCTAAACCCATCTTCTCCTGCTCCCCTGTTTCCATATTTTTTAAAGTTAAAATCCCACTTTCCATTTCGTCAGAACCAATCAAACAGACATAAGGCACACCGCGTTTATTGGCATAATCCATTTGTTTTTTCAACTTAGTGGCATCGGGATAAATTTCAGAATTGATGCCCGCCGCCCTTGTTTCGTTCAAGCATTTGAAGGCAAAACGGTGTGTTTCAGCATCAAAAGCGACAAAAAGCAGTTTTAAACTTTGCGCTATTTCTTTAGGAAAAAGGTCGAGTTCAGCGAGACAATCGTAAATTCTATCCGCTCCAAACGAAACGCCGACACCTGAAACGCCTTTCAAACCAAACACACCCGTTAAATCATCGTAGCGTCCGCCGCCACCGATGCTGCCCATTTTGACATCTTTGGCAGCGACTTCAAAAATGCAGCCTGTGTAATAATTCAAGCCTCGCGCAAGTGAAATATCAAACTGTATCTCATTATTAGGAAGTTTTTCTTTAAAATATTCAAAAAAGCCTAAGCATTCATCAATGCCTTTTAAACCACTTCCTATTCTATCATTTTCAATGAAAACTTTTCTTAAGCTCTGTAAGGCTTCTTCAAAATCAGCTAAATTACGTTCAGATTTATCCCTCTGTGATTGTTCTTCAGATGCAGAAACTCCCTCCAAATCTCTCATAGATGAGTTATCAAAAAAGTCGGTTTCTAACGTAAATTCATTGCCTGTACTTAGTATGTCGAAAACTTTGCCTATGCTGATAGGGTCGAATCCTCTATTCAATAGTTCCGCTTGAACACCTATCCTTCCAATTTTATCAATTTTGTCAATAGCAATGGTCAAATCTACGAGCTTATCGGGTTGTCCACAATATTCAGCGATACCTTGAAGAATTTTGCGGTTGTTAATTTTGATGATAACATCCAATCCTAAATTGGTAAAAACCTCATCATAAATCTGAACCAATTCTGCTTCATAAACCAATGAATTTGAACCCACAACATCCACATCACATTGATAAAACTCCCGATAACGTCCACGTTGTGGACGGTCTGCCCGCCAAACAGGTTGAATTTGATAACGTTTGAAAGGAAAAGTAATATCGTTTTGGTGCATAACAACATAACGCGCAAACGGTACCGTCAAATCGTAGCGCAAACCACGGTCAGCAATACTTGAAATCAATTTCGATGAATTCATATCTGACAATGCCTCTTTATTGGCTTTTGCCAAAAAATCGCCATTGTTCAGCACTTTGAACAGCAGTTTATCGCCTTCATCGCCATACTTACCTGTCAGCGTTGATAGTTTTTCCAAAGTCGGCGTTTCAATCGGTTGAAAACCATACTTGACGAACACTTTTCTAATCGTGTCGAAAATGTAATTGCGCTTTGCCACAACTTCAGGCGAAAAGTCGCGTGTACCTTCTGGAATGCTTGGTTTTGACATAATTTATGACCCCTCAGTATTTGAGGGTATTTTGACTTTTAATTCGTTTTCTATGAAGATTTTGAAACTTGGATTTACTGGATAACAATCATTCAAAACATCATTATTCCTAAAAATCTTTGATATTGTTTCGTAAGTTGTTATATAACCTGTTTTATTTTGTTTTGGTATAGGTTTACGCTTAGGCTCATTTGGATTGTAATTTGGTTTACGTTTTTTGTCTTTACCAATAGAAGGTTCCCCTATTTCAATCCATTTTTCATTAAGTTTATACAAACAACTTTGTATAAGCGTCTTTGTCTTATCTTCATAATAAAGTGGTAAAAGCCAACATTCAATTGCGTGAATCGAAATAGCAAATAAGATTCGGTGGCCAAATTTTGTTATAAAATCCAATCCAAATTTCGACTCAAACTCTTGGTTAAATCTTTCTTTTACCTTTTCAATCAGCATTTCAACAGTATATTTCTTCCCGTTTTCTTCATGTAGCACATTAAAAGGCTTCTCATAACTTCTATCAGTATCTATTTGAATAATGATAAAGTCATTATCGACAAAATCATTTTTAAAGTCTATTGTACCACAATAGTTTAAAACACGTTCCCAACCCCCTATTTTTCCCGATTTGGGTTGTAATACATTAATATAACCAGATATATCTTTATTAAAATATCCAATTAAGATATTCTCTAAAACATTACAGTCCGTTGGACCTTCTGAAATTAGACCGAAATAATACTGATTCTGCATAGTTTAGAAATTTTTAGGTAAGCCGCCAATTGACCCACGAATAAAACGGTAAGACAAACGTTCCTCCGATTCACGATGCGGCACACGAATAGCCTGTGTATGCCCTTTTTTATTTCTTGAAATTACAAATAATCTCTGGTCGTCATCAGATAAATCAAGCCCGTCCAATACTGAGGGGTTGTGCGTAGTCAAAATAACTTGCTTATCATGCTCTTTTGCTAATTTTGATAATAAATGCACCAACTCACTTCCCATTTTAGGGTTCATTGCATTATCAATATTATCAATCGCAAAGAATTTTGGCGTTTCATCACTTATAAAAAGAGTCAAATAAAACAGTAAATACAAAAATCCTTCGTTTGCACTCCGTTGGTCAATGTATTGTAAACCTTCTCCAAGATTACGGTCTTTAATTTTGATACGTTTCTCGGTAAACATTAAGTCATTGGGAATCTCAAAACCATCAAACCAGTCAAGTAATAAGTCAAGATATTCATTTATCACTTCAAACGATTTTGGTTTTTCTTTGAAAATTTTAACTATCAAACTAAATAAGCCTTCACCTTTAATACCTAATGGTAAAATTTGCCCTTCTTCTCTAAAATTGCGAAGAATAGAGTTTTCTGGCGCATAAATTAAAAAATCGTCTAAATTTTCTTTTTTAGAATATAATTTATAGAATTCCTGCTCTAAATAAGATTGAATTGCATCTTTTCTCTCATCTGACAAACTTTCTTGGTTATTTATTAACTCTTCAATAATATCATATTCATTTTGACTTTGTTTTATGTACTTATCTAATGAAATAGGTGTATTTGAATTACTCTTAAATTTTATATGCCACTTATTATTTTGATAAAATAAATCAAGTTTTATTGGTCTACCTGTATTGGTTTCAAATATTAAATTAACTTTATAATTATGGTTATTTTTTTGAAATGCTGATTTCATCAACTCATACTCCGTTACTCTAATTCTATGACCTAAAAATTCGTTACCTAATTTATCGGCAATAGCCGCACTCCCAAAAGCAATCCCCTCCAAAATATTCGACTTCCCACTCCCATTGGCACCAATAAACACATTGAGCCTACCGAGTTCAAGTTCGAGGCTGTCAATGGATTTGAAGTTTTCTATTTTTATTTTAGTAATCATTTTGAAATAAATTATTTAACAAAGATATGCACCCCTCAGTATTTCACCAATTTTATATCATTTTATTGCCTCAAATGCCTCAAAAGCCCTTTCCAAACGTCTTAAAGTTTCTTCTTTTCCAAAATAAGCCGCCATATCAAATATCGCAGGACCTTGCATTGTACCTGCCAAAGCAATGCGTAGAATCGGCAGTATTTCACCCATTTTTAAGCCATTGGCGTTAATCCATTCCTTCGTGTTGTGTTCCATACTGAGGGGGTCGGTGTAGTCCAAATTCTGCATCATTTTTAGCATTTCATTGAACTTTTCGCGATTCTCAGGCTTCCAACGTTTGGTGACATTAGCGGCATCGTATTCTTTGACATCTTCAAAAAAGTAGTAACCTTTTTCTAAAAACTCATTCAAAAACAAAACACGTTCCTTCATAAGTCCTACAAATTGAGCCAATTTTTCTTCTGAAACAGTATTACCTCGTTCTATACTGAGGGGGTGCAATTGCGCTGCCAAAACATCGTTTGGCGTGGCATGAAGGTATTGCTGATTGAACCATTTGGCTTTATCGTAATCGAATCGCGCACCCGCTTTGTGTATTTTTTCAAGAGAAAAAAGAGCTGCTAATTCATCAAGGCTGAAAATTTCTTGTTCAGTGCCTGGATTCCAGCCCAGCATCGCTAAGAAATTGACAACTGCACGTGGGTCAAAACCGATGCTGCGGAAGCCATCGAATGATTTTGTCGGGTCCGAGTCGTTCCATTCTAAAGGAAAAACGGGAAAACCAAACTTTGCACCGTCGCGTTTTGAGAGCTTCCCCTTACCGTCAGGCTTTAAAATCAAAGGTAGATGAGCAAATTGTGGCATAACAGACGCCCAACCAAAAGCGCGATAAATCAAAACATGATGTCCCGCCGAAGGCAACCATTCTTCGCCGCGTATGACGTGCGAAATCTTCATTTCGTAATCATCAACAATATTCGCTAAGTGATACGTGGGCATACCATCGGCTTTCAAAAGGACTTTATCATCGAGTTCATTCGTATTAAAATTAACTTCACCACGAATAATATCCGTCAGCGTAACTAATTGATTTTCATCTATTTTTAAACGAATGACGTAGTTTTCGCCTGCCGAAATACGTTTTTCAACTTCCTCTTTTGAAAGACGCAAAGAGTTCTGCAAGTTCAAATCATCACGCATACGTGTGGCGTGACTGTACGATTGATTTTTAGCACCTTCAGCTTTCAACGTTTCGCGCATCGCTTCAAGTTGTGCGGTTGTGTCGAAGGCGTAATAAGCTAAACCTTTGTCAATCAATTCATTAGCATATTTTTGATAGACACCTTGTTTGAATCTATCCGATTGACGGTAAGGCGCATATTGTCCTTCGCCAAAACCGACCCCCTCAGTAGGAGCGATGCCACACCACTTTAAGGCTTCACAGATGTATTGCTCTGCCCCTTCGACATAGCGCGTTTGGTCGGTATCTTCGATACGAAGAATGAATGTGCCGCCATGTTTTTTTGCTAAAAGATAGTTGAACAAAGCGGTACGAATGCCGCCAATATGTAATGCGCCTGTTGGGCTGGGCGCGAATCGAACTCTGATACTCATATTTTTATGATTTATACGACTGTTTTTTGCGGCGCAAATGTACGTCAAGGAAATGATGAATTATAAATGAAGCACGAGGAAATTATAAATAATTGATTTACAAGGCTTTAAGAGTTATTTCAAGAAAAAATAATGGCTTTATTATTGCCTTATATACGGAATATTATTTGGTAAAGGCAGATATTTTTTAGTTAAAATCGTATGAAAGTCCTATTTTATCCATTCAGAATATCACTTTTTTCTTTTTGATAAAATTTATTTTTAATAATAGCGTATTAAGAGCGAATTTATTTTTTGAAAAAGCCAAAATAAAGCAGCACGATAAGTACTCGAAACGTTGAATAATAGTAGAATAGAAGTAGAACCGAGACAGACAAGCATCTTCCAGAAATACGTATTCACCTCTTTTTGTATGGATAAGGACAAAAAATAATTAAAAACCTTAGTTTTCAAACAACACTAAGCATTTTATGTTGTTTTATATATTTAGTTGCCATAGATAATCAATAGAATTTTCAGATATAAGAAACACAAAATAAAAATCAATTTTTCACAAATTATCTTCTCGTTAAAGGTTTAAAATCAACAAATTATGTATCTTGTCAAAACGCCACGATTCCTAGAGGGTCTATTTCCAAACTTCACTTGGAATATCAAAACAGAGGAAAAAGTCCTCTACCTGACATTCGATGATGGTCCAATACCAGAGGTTACGCCTTGGGTTTTGGAACAATTAGCGAAGTATAACGCCAAAGCAACCTTTTTCTGTGTTGGAGATAATGTAGGGAAGTACCCCTCAGTATTTCAGCAAGTATTGGCAGAGGGACATTCAGTAGGCAACCATACCTACAACCATTTGAGCGGCTGGAATACGGATAATATTCCATTTTTCCATAATATTCGTCATTGTGCTCATTTGGTCAATTCAGGTCTTTTCCGTCCACCTTATGGTCGGTTGACACCGAGCCAAACACAGTTTTTAACAAGGCATTACCGAATCGTTATGTGGGATGTATTGAGTGGTGATTTCGATAAAAATATTTCAAAAGAAACTGTTTTTGATAATGTCATTCTCAGTGCAAAACGCGGTTCCATCGTTGTTTTTCATGATAGTTTGAAGGCTTTTGAACGTTTAGAATATGCTTTGCCACGTGTTTTAGAGCATTTTACAGCAAAAGGTTATCGTTTCGAATCTTTGAATGCTGTTGTACAAAAGCTTGAACGTAAAACATTTATGGCAGCAGCAGCACTGTAATAATATCAGTTAGGTTAAAAAAAAATGAGTCACCCTTGTTGGGGATGACTCATTTTTTTTTAATTTAAAAATCAAGACAAATAATTCAGTATCATCTTAAAAATTGTTTTCATGTCATTTTGTCAGTTAAAAAGGCATGGCACTTGTTTTGAAATATAGCGTAACATATAGACGATATCAAAAACGCCAACATCTAAAATCCGTATTCTTAATTTATAACAAACTAAATTCAGTATGATAACAGGCAATATTTCAGTCCAAACAGAGAATATTTTCCCAATAATTAAAAAATTCTTATACAGCGACCAAGAGATTTTTCTTCGTGAATTGGTGTCTAACGCTGTTGATGCCACGACAAAATTGCAGACGCTTGCCAAACGCGGTGATGTAGTGGGTGAAATTGGCGATACACGTATTGAAATCATTATAGACAAAAAAGCGAAAACGCTGACAATTAGAGATAAAGGTATTGGCTTGACGGCTGACGAAGCACAACGTTACTTATCGGAAGTCGCTTTTTCGAGTGCTGCCGAGTTTTTGGAAAAATATCAAGAAGGCAATATTATTGGTCATTTTGGTCTTGGTTTTTATTCTGCTTTTATGGTGGCTTCACGGGTTGAGGTCGTTTCAAAATCCTATCAACCTGATTCTGTTGCAGTACGCTGGACTTGTGATGGCACCCCTCAGTACACAATTGAAGACGCCAATAAAACAACGCGTGGAACAGATGTCATACTGCATATCACTGCTGATGATGAAAAAGATTATCTCGATGATTACAAAATCGAAGGATTATTGGATAAATACTGCAAGTTTTTGCCAATAGAAATCCAATTTGGTACAAAAAAGGAGAAACCTGAAGGTGCAAAAAAAGAAAAAGATGTGCCTAATATTGTCAATAACACATCGCCTATTTGGAAAAAATCGCCTTCTGAATTGACAGAAGATAATTATCGCGATTTTTACAATGAAATATACCCCCTCAGTATACCGCCGCTTTTTTGGATACATTTGAATATTGATTATCCTTTCAACTTGACAGGTATTCTCTATTTTCCAAAAATTGCAAATGCCCTTGAAGCACAGAAAAATAAGGTGCAATTGTATAGTAATCAAGTATTTGTAACAGATGATGTCAAGCAGATTCTACCAGAATTTTTGACTTTGTTGCATGGTGTGATTGACTCGCCTGATATTCCACTCAACGTGTCACGTAGTTATTTGCAAAGTGACCGTGAGGTAAAAAAGATTACCCAATATATTACTAAAAAAGTAGCAGATAAACTCAGCGAATTGTTCCGCAAAGACCGCACTGAATATGAGCAAAAATGGAAAGATATCAGCGTTTTTGTGAAGTACGGTATGTTGTCGGATGAAAAGTTTGATGAGAAAGCGCGGGAGTTTGTTTTCCTTAAAAATACTGAGGGGGGACTTTTCACACTTGAAGAATATCGTGAAAAGGTAAAACCATTGCAAACAGACAATAAAGACCGGGTTGTATATATTTATTCGAATAATTTGGATGCGCACGATGCCCAAATTCAAGCGGCAAAAGCGCGTGGCTATGATGTTTTAGAGATGGATGTGGTGATTGATAACCATTTTATGCAGCATTTGGAATATAAAGGTGATAAGATATCGTTTGTCCGTGTGGATTCTGAAACGGCTGATAATATTGTTCCTAAAGACCATAAAACAGAGTCTGTGTTGAGTGAAGAGCAACAAACTATCGTTAAATCTATTTTTGATACGTTTTTAGGAGAAGACAATTACCACACAACGGTTGTCTTAAAAGCATTGACACCCGACGATGTGCCTGTGCAAATTACAAGGAATGAATTTTCACGTCGTATGAACGAAATGCGTCAGTTTTCTGCGGTGGATTTTGGGGGTATGCCTGATACAAAATCAATTGTTGTCAATACCAATCATCCACTTGTCACAGATAAGTTGTTGTCTATCAATGATTCAGATAAGAGAAGTGAATTCGCACATTACTTATACGATTTAGCACGTGTGAGCCAAGGTTTATTAACAGGGGCGGACTTAACGGCGTTTATTAAACGTAGTTTGACATTTGTGAAGTAATAAGGTTGGTCATGGGTCAATAGCCATCGTGGGTCATTACCCTAAGCGATTATTTAACATCAATGACTTATCAATATATTAATAAAAATGGTTGTATTGTTGTCTTTTGACAATAATACAACCATTTTTATTGATTTTGATTGCACAAAAAGCGACACAAAGCGTTGACTATCAATAAATACTGAGGGGGGTAAAGCGACGAATAATTTAATACCCTTTTGTCACATAATAGCCTCTGCCCGAGGAATAAGCAAGGTGAGAGTGATTGACTTTATCAATCAAATATTGTCGATTAGAGGCGACCACTCTATTCAAAAATTGCTCAATCATAAGCCCTGTAATAGGTGCAGCGAAATCATTTCCCCAATTGCCATTTTCAACGTAAACAGCTACGGCTATTTTAGGGTCGTCGGCAGGCGCAAACCCGATAAAAACCGATGAGTCATCGCCGTGAGGATTTTGCACAGTTCCTGTTTTTCCAGCAACGACAATACCAGGCACACGGGCATTACTGCCTGTTCCACTTTCAATAACATGCACCATACCCCTAACAACCGGTTCAAAATTCGTAGCATCAATATCTGTGTACCGTCGCGTGACAAATCGTTCGTAAAGAGCACGATAACCGCTTGGATTGGAGGTGTCTTTATACCCGCGCACTAAATGCGGCGTAATGTACCAACCCCGATTGGCTAAAGTAGCGGCAATATTTGCCATTTGTATGGTCGTTAATTGATTTTCACCTTGTCCGATGCCATTGGAAACAAAGTTTGTAGAATACCACACATTATCCAGTTTGTACAATTTGTCATATAATTTAGGCGTGGGTATAAAACCAGCTTTTTCGGCAGGAAAATCAATATCCAAACGATGTCCTAAACCGAAACGGTATAAATATTCATTCAAAGAATCTAAACCAACACGGGCATTTTGGAAACCAAATCGGTCAATAATTTGGCGATAAAGCGTACAAAAATACGCATTACAGGAATGCTCAATACCCATAGAGAGATTGCCAGGATAAATATGATTGTGGCATTTTGTCAATCGTTTTCCATTGTAATAATAACCGCCGTTACACGCGACACCGTTGTTTTTATCCCAAACACCCATTTGTAGGGCTATGGTAGCAATAATTGTTTTATAAATTGAGCCTGGAGGATATTTGGCACTGACACTGCGGTCAAAAAGCGGATTGAGAGAATCCCGATACATACCAGAAATGAAATCACCTCTTTTTTTAGAAATAACCATGTCCGTTGGGTCAAAAGTCGGGGAAGTGACCATTGCTAAGATTTCCCCTGTTTTAGGTTCAATAGCGACAATAGAACCAATTTTATGTTGCATTAGTTTTTCGCCCATTGCCTGTAATTCGAGGTCAAGCGTACACATCAAATCCTTACCTTGTATGGCTTGAGAATCCAATTTACCTTCTTTCCAAGCACCGACGCGTCGCCCGAGATTGTCCTTCATGATAAACTCAACGCCTTTTTTACCCCTCAGTACAGGTTCATAAAATTTCTCTAAACCTGTCGTGCCTATATAGTCCCCTGCTTCGTATATACCTGCCGAATCTTTTATCACTTTGTCATTGACTTCGCTCAAATAACCCAAGACATGACCTGCGTTGTGTTGAGGATAGCCTCTAACATTACGAATTTGACGCTCAAAACCGGGGAACTCGAAAAGTGACTCTTGAAAACGAGCGTATTGCTCAGGGGTGATCATGGTCAAGAAAGGAAAAGGAAGGCTTTTATGAAATTTACCGGATGACCAATTTTTATTAAGATTGAGTTTGAAGGTTGGTTCATCAATGTCTAATAAACGGCAAAATTTAGCGGTGTCCATGGTAGGGTCAACTTGCTTATAGGTTGCCATAAGGTCGTACATCGCATTATTGTAAACTAATAATTTACCATTTCGGTCATAAATGACACCTCGAGAAGGGTATAAAACGTTTTTTTCAATAGAAATGGCATCCGCACGCAAACGATAAGTCGATGATAATAGCTGTAATTGAGCTGCCCGACCTAAAAGCACCACTGCTGCAATGAGGAAAAGGGCTATAATGCTGAACTGTCTTTTTTGATTATTATCTTTAACTGCCATGTCTTTTATGTCAAATTTCAAACTTAAAAACGCATAAAGTATATGAATCGTTTATACTGAGGGGGTCATATTTTAAAGGTAAATTTTGAATTTAGGAGCGGCATTATTCGGTTGGGTCTAATAAAAAGCTATAAATCATCACTAAAACCATAGAAATGGCAAAGCTGGGGATGGAATAAAATACAATTTTTCGCCAATAAAAAGGGGTAAATTCCTCAACTGAAAAAAAGAAAAATATATGAATAAACATAAAAATAGCTGCGTATCGAAAAAACCAGATGAAACCCAAAGAACGGCGTGTCGGGCTTGATTTGTCTTTATAACCGCCTTGAGGCTCAAAAAAACGAATCAAACCAGAACGAATAAAAGCCATAAAAATACATGTAGCGGCATGCATGCCTAAAGTATTGAGGAATACGTCAATGATATACCCATAAAAAAAGCCAATAATCAACATCAACCACACAGGCGTAAAGAGCGGTAGAAACATCAAAAAAAGAGGATAAATGAATATGGAGATATAACTGAAAGGTTTTCCACCCAGATTAATCTGAGCGAGAACCAACACTTGAAATGCCAGAAGAAAAATGCCACGGACTAAGTTCCGTAATAGTATGGTGTTACTCATTTTACTTTTTGAATTGATTAAACTCTGATAGCATTAGATTATCAACCACGTAAACGTAACGAATATTCGATAAATCATTCCATAATTCAACGTCTATCGCATAAAAACCATTTTTGACCCTAAAATCAACAACGTGCCCAATACGAACTCCGCCTGGAAACGCATCCGAAAATCCGCTTGTTATAATAGTATCGCCGCGTATCAAATCAGCATGTTTGGGTACATTTTCCAAGGTCATAATGCGTGGATTTATACCATCCCACACAAGTGAGCCAAAGTAACGATTCCTTTTTATCATCGCTGAAATGCTGATGCGTTTGTTTAAAATCGACATGACTTGCGCATAATGGGGTGTTACATTGCGCACAATACCGACGATACCGTCGGGGCTAATAGCAGCCATGCCTACCTTTACACCTAAATTGCTGCCTCGATTGATGGTCATATAATTATCATTTCGAGAGATGGAATTACTGGTCACTTCAGCAGAAATATAAGTAAATTGTTGAATAACTTCTTTTCTTTGTACCGTATCAGGGTGAATACTAGAGGTATCGAACGGAAAACGAAGAATGCCTTTTTCTTGGACAGCGATGTATTTTGAGGCTTCAAGTTGGGTGCGGAGTTCAGCATTTTCACGGGCAAGGCTATCGGCTACGGCTTGCATGGAGAAATAATTTCTAATCGTACTCACATTTTCATAAATATAACCACTGACGAGATTTGCCGAACTTTGGTAAATCTCGTTTTGCTTCTTGTTATACCTTGCCACTAGATTAAGTGAGTAAAATTCAAGAACCAAAAACAATAAAAAATTGCCGTATCGTGACAAGAAATTCATGTGCCGAATGGATAATGAATAATGGAAAATGGATAATGGAAAACTTCCCACTATCCATTTTCCATTATCTCCTTACTTAACCTAAATAATCACCTATTATTTTTTAAACACGTTTACGGTCAATAAGGAATGTAAATTTATGTGTGTTTTTCAATGCAATACCTGTTCCGCGTACAACAGCTCTCAAAGGATCATTAGCTACTGAAACGGGTAATTTTGTTTTTGCAGAAATGCGCTTATCAAGACCCCTCAGTAAAGCACCTCCACCCGTGAGGTATAAGC
The DNA here is from genome assembly GCA_043744455.1 of Saprospiraceae bacterium. Lineage (GTDB taxonomy): Bacteria > Bacteroidota > Bacteroidia > Chitinophagales > Saprospiraceae > JAAFJT01. Next base: position 27,634 of record JAYTUQ010000482.1, read on the forward strand.
CTGTTTTGTAAATATCTGACGCCAATTCAGGAGGTGTACTTTCAAGGGCTTTCAAAATAGCGTCTTCAATCTTTGAAATGGATTTGTCGAGCGCGTGAGATATTTCACTGTATCCAACCGTAATTTGTTTTGGAATACCCGTCATCAAATCACGTCCATTGACAGCATAATCGTCTGGTGGATTATCAAGTTCAGGCAACGCCGAACCCACATGGATTTTTATTTGCTCTGCCGTCCGTTCACCAATCAAAATGTTATGTTGGCGTTTCATATAATTCACAATATCCATGGTCAATTCATCACCTGCAATCCGAATAGATTGGTCGCAAACAATACCCGACAAGGCGATGACGGCAATTTCCGTTGTACCCCCACCAATGTCAATAATCATATTGCCTACAGGTTCTTCGACATCTAAGCCAATGCCTAATGCTGCCGCCATGGGTTCGTGAATCAAATAGGTTTCTTTTGAATCAACGTGATCCGCAGATTCAAAAACGGCGCGTTTTTCAACCTCAGTAATACCCGAAGGAATACAAATTACCATTTTGAGGTGTGTAAAAAAACGTCGGCGTGCGCCTGTCATACGAATAAAACCTTCTATCATACTTTCAGCTGCTTGAAAGTCAGCGATAACACCGTCTTTTAAAGGGCGAATCGTTTTGATATTTTCATGAGTTTTCTCGTGCATCAACATGGCTTTTTGACCAACTGCTAAGATTTGACCTGATTTGCGATCAATGGCAACGATTGAAGGCTCATCTACAACAATTTGGTCATCTTGGATGATAAGTGTATTGGCTGTGCCTAAGTCAATAGCTAATTCTTGTGTGAAAAAATTGAAAAACCTCATATATATTTTTCTACTTGTTTCTGTCTTATTTATGAAATAATGCTGGTTTAAAGTAATTTTTATTAATTTCTTCTTTACTTTTTCTCAAAAAACGCTGCAAATGAACAAAAAATCATTCACAAAACGAAACATTTTGACTATCCAAAATTTTTAAAACATCAAAACTACTTTTTATTGCAAAAAAATGACCTTGCAACACCTCATAAAAAGCCCTTTGCACCTTTTCGCAGTTTTAAGTCAACATCTCTATCATCAACTCTAATATCTGTGCCGCGGCTTTAGGAATAATCGTCCCTGGACCAAAAACGCCTGCCACACCACAGTCATATAAATAAGTGTAGTCTGCTGGTGGAATGACACCGCCGACCACAACCATGATGTCGCCTCGTCCCAATTTTTTCAATTCTGCAATCGTTTCAGGCACAAGGGTTTTATGGCCCGCCGCAAGGCTCGAAATACCTAAGATGTGTACGTCATTTTCAGCCGCTTGACGCGCGGCTTCTGCTGGCGTTTGGAAAAGAGGACCAATATCCACATCAAAACCTAAATCTGCAAAACTTGTTGCAATGACTTTAGCCCCTCTATCGTGCCCGTCCTGTCCTAACTTCGCAATCATAATGCGCGGACGACGACCTTCGAGTGCCGCAAATTTATCCGTTAGTGCTTGCGCTTTTTTAAAATCATCATTCATCTGATTCTCTTGACTATAAATAGCTGATACTAAACGTGTTGTCGCTTGATAACGCCCAAACGATTTTTCCATAGCGTCTGAAATTTCACCCAATGAGGCGCGTTTTCTGGCACATGCAATGGCCGCCTCCAATAAATTACCTTCGCCTGTCTGTGCGACTTCTTCAAGGTGTTTTAGGGCTTCAAATACTGAGGGGTCTCTTTCCGCCTTCATTTTTTGCAAACGCGCAATTTGAGAATCTCTGACTGCCGAGTTGTCTATTTCTAAAAGGTCAAAAGGCACTTTTTCATCAATGCGAAACATATTGACCCCTATGATGGCATCTTTACCCGCGTCTATCCGCGCTTGTTTTCGGGCTGCGGCTTCTTCTATGCGCAATTTTGGTAAACCCTTTTCAATGGCTTTTGCCATGCCGCCCATGTCTTCAACCTCTTGAATGAGTGTCCAAGCTCGTTCTGCAAGTTTTTCCGTCAAATATTCCACATAATAAGAGCCGCCCCAAGGGTCTAATGCCTTTGTTATATCCGTTTGTTTTTGAATAAAAAGCTGCGTATCCCTCGCAATTTTAGCTGAAAAGTCAGTTGGCAAAGCAATGGCTTCATCAAGCGCATTCGTGTGCAGCGATTGCGTGCCGCCGAGCGTTGCCGCCATCGCTTCAATGGTTGTTCGCGCAATGTTATTAAACGGGTCTTGTTCTGTCAATGACCAACCCGACGTTTGACAATGCGTCCTTAATGCCATAGATTTACTCATTTTAGGCTCAAATTGCTTCACAATTTTAGCCCACAACATTCGTCCTGCCCTCATTTTAGCAATTTCCATGAAATGATTCATGCCAATACCCCAAAAAAATGACAAACGCGGTGCAAACGCATCTATGTCCAAACCAACTTTCAAACCTGCTCGAATGTACTCCAAACCATCCGCCAAAGTATAAGCCAGCTCAATATCTGCCGTGCCTCCTGCCTCTTGAATATGATAGCCCGAAATAGAAATCGAATTAAATTTCGGCATGTGTTCCGCCGTATAAGCAAAAATATCAGCGATAATCCGCATTGAAGGTTCAGGTGGATATATATATGTGTTGCGCACCATAAATTCTTTCAAAATATCATTCTGAATCGTGCCGCTTAGTTGTGCTGCCGACACGCCTTGTTCTTCCGCCGCCACAATATAAAAAGCCATGATGGGAATAACCGCACCATTCATCGTCATCGAAACCGACATCGTATCAAGTGGAATTTGGTCAAAAAGGATTTTCATATCTTCCACAGAGTCAATCGCCACGCCTGCCTTGCCGACATCGCCCGTCACACGCGGGTGATCGCTGTCATAACCCCGATGTGTTGCCAAATCAAAAGCCACCGACAAGCCTTTTTGCCCCCCTGCCAAGTTGCGCCGATAAAAAGCATTGGAGGCTTCGGCAGTCGAAAAACCAGCATATTGTCTTATCGTCCAAGGCTTTGTGACGTACATAAGACTGTAAGGTCCTCGCAAAAAAGGTGGTAAACCGCTGACAAATCCTTTTATACCCCCCTCAGTATCCGAAGCAGAATACACCGATTTGGTGGGTATCTTTTCAAGCGTTTCCCAAATTTCCTCATTTTGAGGAGAGCCAGTTGCCTTAAAAACGTTGCGATTGAAAGGTATTTTCTTGAAATCAGGCATTTTATAGTTTGGTTTTATTAATGATGGGATAAATCCAACATAGCGGGACTATTTTTAAAGCCCGTCGTTGAGGTTTGTCCATGTTGCCACATTTCTGCTACTTCTACTAAATATTCGAGGTAGGTAAGGCTGATTTTCAGTGTATTTTTGTTGATAGATGTCATAGTTGATGCTAAATTTTTATAAAAAAACGCAAAAATACTATTTTTTATATCAAAAAAAGGTTTGGAGAATTGATTCTCCAAACCTTAAATTTTGAAAGGACACAAAATCTAAACGCAACTAAAAAATGATTTGCTAAATCTCTAAATCTTACATTTTGGGTAACAAAACAGCGTCTACTGACTGAATAACGCCATTTGATTGATACACATCATAAGTATTGATGTTGGCTGTTCCGCCGTTTTCGTCCATGACGATGATGTTGCGTGTACCATTCATCTTGAAAGACAGTTTACCACCTGAAACCGTTGGTAAAGTCGCTTTTCCCTTACCTTTTTTGATAACTGCAGACAATGCATTGAAATCATACTTGCCTGAAACAACGTGATATGTCAATACTTTTGTTAGTGTTGCCTTGTTTTCTGGCTTCAAAAGCGTCGCAACTGTACCTTCTGGCAAGTTTTCAAATGCATCATTAACTGGGGCAAACACAGTAAATGGACCCGCGCCTTGCAAAACATCTACCAAACCTGCTGCTTTTACAGCTGCTACAAGCGTCGTATGTGACTTAGAATTAACTGCATTTTGCACGATGTTTTTCATAGGGAACATCGCCTCTCCACCCACTTGAACAGTTGTAGGTTCAGACATTTTGTTTGAAGTCATTGATTGCGCTTCAATAGTTGTTGTGCCAAGAGTAGCGGCGAATGCGACAAACGCAGCCGTTTTAAGAAAGTTTTTCATGTAATTGTGAATTTTTAAAATTAAAAGAAATGAATTTATTGTGAATTGAATTTTATGCTTAAAAAAATTGAATTTTTAAAAAAATGAGTTTTAGTGGTCCAATGATTAATGAAAATTATGTGATTTAATTTGTTATTCTCAATGGGCTTATCTACGATGTTATAATGTTTAATGGTTTTAATTTTACTAAAAAAAGTTTTGTTGTGATTAAAATTAAAAATACAATTTGTTTTCTCTACTTACGGAAATTAAGCTTTATCGGTTTTAAAGTTTCGAAAAAAAATCATGTCATTATAATTTGTTGTTCGTTTCCTCATTTACGAGAATATAAGTTTGGTCGGTTTCGATGATTGAAAAATAAATAATAGTGCTATTTTGTTGTTGTTTGACATCATATACGAAAGGAAAGGTTACATCGGTTTTTAAATCCTAAAAAAAAGTTAAAAAAAAGAAAAATACTGAGGGGGTACTTTCCAACTCAGTTGTCTTAAATGAAAGAGACTTGTTTATGTCATGAAAAACTATTGAATTTCAATCTTTTATGTTCAATTTTTCTTTTTTGAACAGTTGTATTGCCGACCGTATGGCACTGGGAGAGTCGTAAAATTTTAAATCACTGATTTTAGGATTTTTAGGCTAAGAGATTCTATTTTTGGATTCTGAAATCTCTAATATCTAAAAATCCACAAAACCAATTATTTGTGCAAGTCATTGAAAAAGAAGTATTTATAGCGATAAATCAAGGTAATGAATCATTGTTTGAGCAGTTGTTTAGGGCGTTCTATCCGCGCTTGTGCGCTTATGCCCGAACGATTCTGTCAGACAGTGATGAGGCAGAGGAAGTCGTTCAGTCCTTGTTTTGTCGGCTTTGGGAACAACGCGCAACGCTCGAAGTCACCACTTCGGTGCAAGCTTACTTGTTCAGAGCCGTACGCAATGCGAGTCTAAATCAATTAAAAAAAGTTCAAATTAGAGATGCATACAAAACCATGAATTTGGAAGATATTAATCAAAATCCTGAAATGCAACCCGACCACGTCACAACGGAAGACCTGCGGCAACGGATAGAAAAAGCCATCGCTGACCTACCCGAACAATGCCGCTTGATTTTCAAAATGAGCCGTTTTGAGGAATTAAAATACAGAGAAATAGCTGATTCATTGGGTATTTCAGTAAAAACAGTGGAGAATCAAATGGGAAAAGCGTTGAAAACTTTAAGATATAAATTAGCAGATTTTATGACAATGGCTTTGATAATGAGCGTTTTAAAAATATTAGAATGAACTTTCCAAAAGTTTAAAACTTTTGGAAAGTTGGGGATAAAACTCATGTTTTGAATGAATGAATTATACGACATAGATGATTTAATCGCCAAAGTCCTTGCCGACGAAGCGACTGCCGATGAGCAACATACCGTCGAGAGTTGGCTCGATGCTGCACCACAGAATCGAAAATATTTCGAGGATATAAAACGCATTTGGTTTGAAAGCGGCGATGCCGTCGAGTCGTTGGCGGTGAACACTGATGCGGCATGGCAGAGGGTTCAAGAGCGCATTCACAAGCCACCTAAACCCTTGATTGTTAGGTGGTTAACAACAGTTAATATCATGAAAATAGCCGCAGCCGCCCTCGTTTTGTTCGGGGCAATCCAGTTTTTTGGCGGCGATTCAACTTTGAAAAACACAGAAATCGTTGCCACAACGACCGTTTTGCAGGATACGCTTTCAGACGGTTCTTTAGTGAATTTGAATAAAAAATCGAGTTTGACAACCGTTTTTTCAAAAAAAGAACGGCGCGTCAAAATGTCGGGTGAAGCCTTTTTTGACATCGCACATGATACCGAAAAACCGTTTGTGATTGAAGTTAAAACATTGGAAATCAAGGTGGTAGGCACATCATTTAATGTTGATAATTTATCAGAAACAGGAAAAGTCATCGTTGTTGTGGAAACAGGCACAGTTTTACTGAGGGGGGCAAATGGCGCAGAAATTTACATCCAAAAAGGCGACAAAGCCATTTATGATGTTGCCACAGGACAGTTTGAAAAAACAAAAAATACAGATAAAAATGTCGCTGCCTATAAAACCAATCGCTTAGATTTTGGCAGAACGACCTTGAAAGATGCCGTTAAGCAGATGAATGAGTTGTTTGATGCCCACATTGAGATAGTTTCTCCTCAAATTGAGCATTGCCAAATTACTTCGACCTACACAAAAGGCGACGATTTGATTTTTTATTTTGAAGAAATAATAGGTGAATCTATCAATCTAAAAGTGCAAAAAGCGGGCGATAAAATCATTCTGAGCGGCACAGGTTGCAAGGAATGATAGTTTTTTTGCCGTTAAAATTTATGTCTCCGTCGAAATGAATTTTATCATTTTCATCTTCATTTTATATTTGGATTTTGAAGTATTTAATTCAAAATCAATGACTTATGAGCGATACTAAACCTTTGAAAATAATCAAAAAGCAATGGGCAAATTTTCGGTTGAGAAAATTTTGCCCATTGTCGTTTGTATCTTATGTCCTGTTTTTTGCCCTTTGGCTTCTACCTTTATTTTCTTTTGCTCAGACGTCTATCTTAGAAAGAAATATCAATTTGAAAGTGCAAAATACACCTTTAGAAGAAGTCTTAAAAACCATTTCACAACAAGCTAATTTTTATTTTTCATATAATTCAAACATACTCGATGCCAGTAAAAAGGTATCTGTTTTTGCTGAAAGTCAATCAGTTAGAGGCGTAACACGTACTATTTTGGGCGATAATTATGAGTTCAAAGAAAAAGGCAATTACCTCATTATCCGCAAATTAAAAACTGATGAACGCTTAATTGGTGGCTATATCAGCGACCAAAAAACGGGTGAAAAATTACCCAATGTCACCGTTTATGATAAAAAATCCTTGAAATCTGCCACAACTGACCGTTTTGGTTACTACGAAATCGTAAGTAAAGAAGCGATAAAAGAACTTTCAATTGCGCGTTATAACTATGGTGATACGTTGTTGCAAGTTCGCAGTGAAACAGCGACCCCTCAGTATCTCGATGTTTCATTGCTACCTGTGCCCACGCCAGAACCTGACAAGGAGACAAAACCCGTAAAAATAAAATTAACCGTTAATGATGGTGAAAAAGACGGATATAGAGAGCAAGTGCTGCTTTCACCCGCCGATTTTGAGCGTTGGTTACGCAAAGGCATACGCACTGTTGAGCGTGTGAATGACAAAAATATCAAAAGCAATTTGGAGCGCAATTGGCATTTTTCACTCGCTCCTTATGTGGGTTCTAACTTAGGATTGAGTGGCAATGTTATCAATAAATATTCTATCAATGCCACTGTGGGCTATTCTGCGGGCAACCGAGTTGTCGAATTTGGTGGTTTGGGCAATATTAATCGTGGCAACGTCACAGGTTTACAAATAGCAAGTCTTCTTAATGTGGTAAAATATGATTTGGGTGGTTTGCAAATAGCGGGCATTATCAATAAGGTCAGAGCCAATCGCGGCGTTCAAATTGCTGGTATCACAAATGCTGCCGATATACTGAGGGGGGTGCAATTGTCAGTTATTAACAACTATGCGGGACAGAGCATGGGCGGTGTTCAAGTGGCAGGTATTGTTAATAAAGTGGCGAATGGCAAAACAATGATTCAAGTGAGTGGCATGGTGAATAATGCGGATACAGTGGGCGTTCAAATCGGTTTGATTAACTCTGCCAATAAGGTGCGCGGTTTACAATTAGGTTTTATAAATGTCTCTGATACCATGTCAGGCATAGTCTTAGGCTTTTTTAATGTGGTCAAAAAAGGCTATCACGTCCTTGAGGTATCCGCCAATGAAGGTGTTTTTGTCAATGTGGGTTATAAAACAGGCACTCGGAAGTTTTATACAAATTATCTCGGTTCAGTTCGTGTGGACAGCGGTGCATTTTGGGAAAAGCCGCTTTGGGGTGTTGGTTTAGGTTTTGGCTCGTGCATACCCCTCAGTAAAAAAGTAAGTTTGACGCTGGACGCAACAGTCCAACATATGAGTTTTGGGCAAATTACCCCGAAATTGAACAATGAATTGTTACGTTTTGTCCCCGCCTTAAACCTTCAAGTCTCTAAAAAAATGGGTATTTCTATTGCGCCAACCTTAAACGGTTATTATGAAAATATGGCAGATGTTGAAGCCGCTAAAATCTTTCGCCAAAAAATAGTACCTAGTTGGCAAACAAAAATGTCGGGAAAGTGGACTTATTGGGTTGGGGGCTATGTTGCTTTACGTTTTTTTTAACATCACTCCAAAACCACCAAACACCCCAACATCGGAAAATGCACATACTGAACCATCGGTTTTTCTCCAAACAACGTCGTTAAAGCCTTTTGAATCAAACCCAAACGCATAGCGTGAGTAGCGGCATGTGATTTTACCTTTTTCACATCATTTTCAGGAGATGTTATGATAACCACAAGCGAGCCATCTTTATTTTCAATCAAAAAAGAAAGCATGGATTCAAATAATCGCCCGTAGTGATGCCCACGAATGGGATAGCAACGATGAATATTGTCAATAGCATATTGTTGAAATAAAAAATCAAATAAAGAATTGGATTGGCGGACAAACCATTGAGAATCAAGCATTTCTAAAATTTCAAAACGGGTGGCTATCTGTTTAGCCAGCGTCAAATTGAGCTGCAAATCTAAAGGGTGTACATCGCAAGCGGCTAAAAAAGCATTGTATGCTTTATAAACTGATGAGGGAACAGCATCTTCTTTTAACGGCAATGCTGATGCATACCCCTCAGTATCGCCGACTTTTAAGGGATTGCCAATGCTGAAAAACTCTTTTTCTAAGTCAATTTTATAGCATTTAAATTCTCTTTTGCCTTGCCGGGTTTCCATGTAATCTGTCTGTTCCGTCGGCATTTCGGCGTAGCCAAAGTCTTTTGCAAACCACATTTCTGTAAAATCCTTACTCACATAACGTCCATTCCACTCAAAAGGCGTTTCGTTGCCCGTTTCGATGGTCGGAAATTCTTCATTACCGTTATGCCATGCTCTGTTCAGCCATTTTGTTACGCCACCTTGATATGTCGGCACAACAAGATAATCCCTTGCACGCGTGATGCCAACATACAGCAAACGCGCTTCTTCAGACAAAACAGATAATGTCTTTTTAGCTTTGGCGTCTGAACCATTAATGCGGTCTTCCAACTCCGTATTTCTAAATTGGTCGGCATACGGATTGACCCAAAAACGCAACCACCGCCCGCTTAAAATATCATCTAAATTGACCCCATTCCCGCTTGTTTCGGGATTTCCTTCGTCAACAGTATCAGATACAATTTCAACCCCAAAAACATCATTTCTAAGCGATTGGTCGAGGCTACCCATGATACAAATCGGATATTCCAAACCTTTTGATTTGTGGTAAGTCAGCACATTTACAGCATCATCGCTTTCGCCTGAACTCTGTGTATCCTCCTCCCGCTCTCCCTTTTCAGCAAGCCAAAGCAAGTAGCCACCGAGCGAAGCAGCAGAGTGCAATCGGTTGCAAGTGTTTTCATATTGTAAAGATAATTTGCGTATAACATCTATATTTTCAAGCCTTTGAGTCTTGTTACCCCAAGCGGCAATGATGCGGCGCAAGTCAAGTTCTTCAAGCACAAAGTTTAGGATTTCGTTGGCGGATAGCTCTACTGTTTCTTTTCTTAAGTCATTTATTTTTTTAATAAAATCATTGTCAAACGCCCATTTCCAATCGTAATTGTCTTCTCCAACGTCTTCCAGAAAGTGCAAACGATGTTCAATAATATGCGACAAATCAATCCTTTCCGCCAACAATAAAATCTCTGCAACTGCCAATGAATCATGTCGATTGAGGATATAACGCAGCACTGCTAACACCAATTTTGCCTCTGCCGTTTCAAGCAAACCCGTTCGTGCAATAGCCGCTTTTAGACCCGCTCGATGCAGATTTTCAGCCATATCGGTACATTGTTTATTGGAACGACAAAAGATTGCAACATCGCCTGCACGTGCCAAACGTATATTTTTTCCGCCTTTTGGCATAATATATATGCCTTTTTCAAGCATCACTTTGACCTGTTCTGCGATGCAGGATTGAAACCAATCGGCATTGGGTTTATTGCGTTTGTCGCCATCGTTGTCGAGTTGAAAATGCCAATGAATGAGGGCATCGCTCTGTGAAGGCTTGTCGTCGCGTTTGGGATTGAGGGCAATTTGTTCTATCGGTAGTTCTGGAAATGCCTTTTTGAAAATAGCATTTGTCGCAAAAACAATATCTGGACGGCTGCGCCAAGAGTCCTTCAAAATATCCTCGTCTTTGATGCCGACATGTTCTAAAATGGCTTGCATCAAGCGTGGTTCTGCGCCTCTGAAACCATAAATGCTTTGTTTAGGGTCGCCTACCCATATCGAATGTTTGGCAATTTTTGATAATTTGAGAAAAACATCAAGTTGAATGGGGCTGCTGTCTTGAAATTCGTCCACCATCAGCAAATCCAATTCGTCTTTTAGGACAGCAATTACTGAGGGGTCTTCTAAAAGCCCACGTACCAACACCTCCATATCGGTATAATCAATCAAAGCACGTTGCTTTTTGAAGCGGTCGAATTCAGAAATGGCTTCGGCAGCAATATCGAAGATTGTAAAAATAAAATCACGTATATCTCTTTGAAATTCATCAAATTGCACGTGTGTTTTACAAAAATCAACCATTGCTTCAATGTGCGCTTTGCTTTTAGCCCCCATTTTTATTTTGGTCAATTTGACCCAATTGTACCAATGCAAAGAGCGACGTGAACGGAGGTCATTGCGGAGCAGTTTGAGTTCGCCGATGCCATCTTTTGTCACTTTTGTTTCGTCGGTGCTGTTTTCCAGATTGGTTAGGGCTTCTTGTAAAAGCGTTAAAAGGTGGGCGTTATAATCAGTATTACCCCCCTTCCCGAAAATATCGGGATTTCCTTCGTCAACAGTATTTTCAACATTTGGCGCATTATCAACAACTAAAAATTGTTTAAAACTCTCAAAAGATTTAATTTTACTCTCTTCCAAAACAGCCAATGAAAAAGCATTGGCACGCGCCACATCTACGATTTCACGGACGTTTTTGCGCCAATCATACGCGCCTTTTTTAGTCATACCGAGTTTATCACACAGGTCATTCATACGATTGACCCTCTCGTAAGTCATAATTTGAGACAAAGAGAGGTTAAAAAAAATCTGTTGGTCTTCATCAGCCATGATGTCCACCTGCGGCGAGACACCCGCTTCAAACGCAAAACGTTTTAGCAGTTTAACACCTAAGCCATGAACCGTACCGATAAGCGCATTTGAGAGGTCGTTTGCCTGTTCCGTCAAGCCTTCTTCAAGGAGTTTGGTGCTCACGCGTTCGTGCAATTCTGCCGCTGCTTTTGAGGTAAAAGTCGTAGCAATGATACCCGATGCCCTTGTACCCCCCCTCAGTAATTGGACCATATCATGGGTCAATCGGTATGTTTTGCCACTGCCTGCGCCCGCAGAGATGATTTGAATCGCCATAATGATTGGGTTTTAAACAACGGTAAAATTACATTTTTGAGGAAAATAAGGCATATAAATGTTTTATTTGTTTTAACAAAAAACAATTATTTTGTTTCAAAAAGGGGCAAATGGCTATTTTTTTCTAATATCCCTAAGCCAAATAGTGCAAAATCATATTTCACAGGGTCGTTGACATCGAATTGTCGCAAGTTTTCAGTCAACTCTAAAACGGCTTGCCAATCCGTTTTAGGTCTTGTCAAAAGCCCTAAGCGACGTGCTTGACGGTCAACGTGGACATCTAAGGGTATGAGCAATTGGGCGGGTTTGATGGTTTTCCATAAACCAAAATCAACACCTTGCTGATCGTTGCGTACCATCCATCGTAAAAACATACAAAGTCGTTTGCAGGTGCTTTTAGAGGCAGGTGTTGCGATGTGCTTTTTTGTACGAGATGGGGCAACCGCTAAACTGAAAAACTCGTTATGAAAGCCAATGAGGGCATCTGATACTGAGGGGGAGTCATTTGTGGTAAATTTTGAAAAAGCGCATTCCAACGAGTTGTTTTCTTTATAAAAACATTGCAAATATTCGATAAAATAAAGTGTATCTGTCGGTTGAAAAGTCCGATGCTTGAAATCGAGGAAACGCTCACGGTCTTTTTCAAGATGATTGACGATAAAATCATGAGGTGCATTGTCCATCAAATCGAATAAACGGGTGGCACTGTTGATGATTGTTTTCCGTTGCCCCCAAGCCAACATAGCTGTCCAGAATGCAGTAATTTCAATGTCTTGTCGTTTTGAAAAACGATGCGGAATGCCAATAGGGTCGTTTTCAATGAAGGCTGGTATGTTAAATTTATGGAAACAATCGTCCAAATATGCTTGTAAATTAATGGTCATTCAAAACTTTTTTTACTTTTGAGCTGCCATCACATAGAAATGTTCGTTTATTCTAAAAATTTCATCAAAAAATATGACTGCAACGTTCACTTATACCCTTATTCTGGCGGCAATATTAGTTGTCAAAAAACTACTCGATTCTTCTAATGATAAAAATTTAAAAACCTTTCCATGATTGGGTATTGGTATAATGGTTATTGGTATATTGGTTATTAGTTAATTGGTGTTTATATTACGAATAACCAATACACCAATATACCAATAACCATTACACCAATACCCAATACACCAATAACCAATACACCAATAACCAATATACCAATATACCAATACCCAATAACTATCTTAGGCTACCTATATTTTTATACCCCTCAGTATCTATATCATTTTCTTCAATGGTTTGTTTCAAAATGATGTTATCAATCAATCGGACATCGCCAACCCAAACAGCAACGAGGGCAACGGCGTAATCGGTGTCTTCAAAACGTTGAATAGGTAATAAGGTGCGTCCATCAACGATTTCGAAGTATTCGACTCTAAAACGAGGTTCTGTTTTTAGCTTGGACAAAGCCGAACTTTGAATTTGAAGGGGGCTATACTCGCCAACCCTTTCAGCCGCTTCAGCCAAAATGCTGTAAATCAAATTCACGTTGGAACGGTCTTCGGGCGCAATTTGGGCATTACGGCTGGACATGGCTAAACCACCCAGCTCTCTTTGTGTCGGACAAGAAATCAGTTGTGTTTTAGCATGCGTCAATTCTAACATACGTGCGATGATAGCCGCTTGTTGAAAGTCTTTTTGACCCATATACAAACGATAGGGCTGAACAATATCGAGCAAACGATTCACAACTTGCGCCATCCCTGCGAAATGACCTGGACGAAAAACGCCCTCTAACACGCGGTCAAGTTTACCGAAATTAAATTTTACTGAGGGGGTTGTTCCATCAGGATAAATTTGTGTTGCATCAGGCATAAAAACAATATCACACCCCGATTCGGCGAGCATTTCTATGTCTCGCTCGGGCGTACGCGGGTATTTTTCTAAATCATTTGCATTATTAAATTGGGTTGGATTAACAAAAATACTGGCAACAGTCACGTCACATTCTGCACGAGAACGATTTATCAGTGAGATATGTCCTTGGTGCAATGCGCCCATTGTGGGTACAAATCCTATTTGTAAATCATTGCTATTTAATGAATTAAGATATTTTTGTAAATCTGGCACACGTTTAAAAAGTAGCATTATATTAGAAATTGAGACATTGAGTTATGTAAAGACTAATGCGTAAGGGTGTCATAATATTTGATTATTTATAGGGTTAAATAGGGTTTTGATTTAATGATTTTTCCCAATTCAGACCAACCTGTACAGTATCTTTAGAGACACTTATGGGGATAAGGTTTTTGTAAAGGCAAAGATATTTGTTTTTTGCAATTCCCTCATTTTAATGCTTTTTTAAAAGGAAAACAATGTTGCCGTTTAAAAATTTGGCTATAAATCGGGAAATAATTCGTAACTTTGCAGCAAAATTTTAAAAAAAAAGATTTCAGAGAAATCATACGTTCATTAAAATAACGTTTTTGAAGGGTATAACGACAAAATTCAACCCAAAGAAAATCGTCAGAACGTTTATACTACATTATTTTATCAAAACCATATCGGCTCGATGATACCAGTAAAAAAGAAAATTCTTCTTATCACGCAGGAAATGGAACCTTATACAGGACTTTCC
>JAYTUQ010000483.1:0-41779 GCA_043744455.1 Saprospiraceae bacterium
TACTTTATTTAAAAGGGCTAAAGCAACTCAATCTAAATATAAAATAAATTCATCATGAATTAGAAATATTCGTTTTATTCCTAATTTAACAAAGTCAAGATAACTAAAACAAAAAATTCTTAACAATTATAAATTTAGTAAAATGACAGCAACACATAAAAAACATATCTTTTTAAAAGACCTACATTTTGAACACCGCTTATGGCTTGATGAATTGAGTTTTTCAAAAGACCAATTAGACGTTTTTACATCACGTTTGGCTGAAGTAGAAGGCAAAAACAACGCGGCAGATTTTAGCGCAGGTGGAGAAAGTTTTCAAAACCGCTTGATTCGACAAAAAGAAGTTATTGATGAATTGACACACGACATCAAAGAGCATGAAACCGCTTTGGTTAATTATGCCGAGGAGTTTCCGATTGCTATTGACCATGTTCATTTTGATGACCATGGTGCGTTGCGCGAAAAAATGATTCGTTTTTCTTCTTTATATGCCGAATTTAAAGGCGATTTCATGCGTTTTTTAGCAAAATGGATGTAAAAATGATAAAATGATGAACTATAAATGATGAAAGACCATTCATTATTTATGGTTCATTTTATATCATTAAACTTTTTTTATGCAAACGAATCCTCATCTTTTTACAGGTCTCACCGATGCTCAAGTCATCGCTTCTCGTAAGCTAAATGGGACAAATGCCCTTGAAAAAAGCACAAACTATGCGTGGTTAACATCTTTGAAAGAGACGGTGAGCGAACCGATGTTTGTCCTTTTGGTTGCGTGTTCTGTCATTTATTTCTCGCTCGGTGAACTTTCTGAAGGCTTTTTCATGTTGGGTGCCATTATTTTGGTATCCGCTATTTCCTTTTATCAAGATTCAAAAAGCAGACAAGCTTTAGAATCCCTCCAAGCCTATACTGTACCATCTGCAACAGTTATTAGGAACAATCAAGTCGTTGAAATTCTATCAGAAAACATCGTTTTAGGTGATTTTGTCATCGTTTCTGAAGGTGAATTGTTTCCTGCGGATGGTAAAATTGTTCAAATCAATGATTTTTCTGTCAATGAATCCATACTTACAGGCGAGGCGTTTGCGGTGTTTAAAGATGCACATGAACCCGACAATAATCAAGTATATCAAGGAACCTTGGCGCAATCGGGGCAAGGTATTTTTGAAGTCACAACTATTGGTCAAGCGACTAAACTCGGTCAAATTGGGGCTTCAATGGATAAAGTTGATACTGAAAAAACGCCTTTACAACTACAAATTGACAGTTTTGTTAAAAAAATGGCGGCAGTTGGTGCTGTTATTTTTCTCATCATCTGGGGTATTAATTACTACCAAACTTCAGATATTTTGCAAAGCCTTCTGAAAGGGCTAACCATTGCCATGTCGGTTTTACCCGAAGAGATACCCGTAGCTTTTGCGTCGTTTATGGCACTCGGCGCATGGCGTTTGATGAAAATAGGTATCATTGTCAAACAAACTCAAACTGTTGAGGCGTTGGGTTCTGCTACTGTCATTTGCACCGACAAAACGGGGACGATTACAGAGAATAAAATGGCGTTGTTTCAAGTCTATGTTCACGAAAATAAGGCTGTTTTAAAGGAAGAAAACTGGCAAACACCCCCCTCAGTAAATTTAATAAAAACTGCCATGTTTGCGAGTGAAATTATGCCCTTTGATGCTATGGAAAAAGCTTTACATGAGGCTTATCAAGCCCTTGTACCAAATGATGCACGCCCCTACTTTAAGATGATTCACGAATATCCGCTATCAGGCAAACCGCCGATGATGACGCATATCTTTGAAAATGAGGTAGGCGAACGCATGATTGCTTGCAAAGGCGCACCAGAAGCAATTTTGGCACATTCAACGCTTTCTGACCATGAAAAAGAAGAAATTAACAAGCAAATAGCCACTTTTTCTGCCGAAGGTTTGCGTGTTTTAGGCGTTGGCAAGGCTGATTTTGAAGGACATGACTTTCCAAAAGAGCAAGAATCTTTCTCATTCACCTTCCTGGGTTTGGTCGGTTTTTATGACCCGCCTAAACACAATATGACGCATGTTTTTCAACAATTTTATGACGCAGGTATTCAAGTAAAAATTATTACAGGCGACAATACATTGACGACTTTAGCTATAGCCAAACAAGCCCATTTTAAAGACTTAAACATGGGACAAAATGATGATTATCAGACAGTTACGGGCGCAGAATTGATGCAACTCAATGAAGTGAATCGAGCAAAAAAAATAGCAGAAACAAGCATATTTACCCGTATGTTTCCAGAAGCCAAAATGCATATCATCAATACTTTGAAAAGCCAAAACCACATCGTCGGCATGACGGGCGATGGTGTCAACGATGGACCTGCACTCAAAGCGGCACACATTGGTATTGCGATGGGTAAACGGGGTTCTGAATTGGCAAAACAAGCGGCATCGTTGATATTAATGGATGATGATATTGGCAAAATGGTAGATGCTGTGGCTATGGGGCGCAAGATTTACAACAACTTGAAAAAGGCGATTCAATACATAATCTCTATTCACATTCCCATCATCTTGACAGTGGCTTTGCCGCTTATTTTGGGGTGGGTATATCCTTCTATTTTTACACCCGTTCACGTCATTTTTCTCGAACTGATTATGGGTCCCACTTGTTCCATTGTTTATGAAAATGAACCGTTAGAAAAGAACAGTATGCAGCAACCACCACGACCATTGACGACAACTTTCCTTAACTTTAAAGAATTGTCAATCAGCATTTTACAGGGTTTAATCATTACTCTTGGTACATTATTCTCTTATGTCTATGCCGTACGCGAAGGCTACAATGAAGACCTTACGCGCACCATGGTTTTCACCACTTTAGTCATTGCCAACGTCTTTTTAACCCTTGTCAATCGCTCTTTTTACTATTCCGTTTGGACAAGTTTTTCTAATAAAAACAATTTAATCGTCGGTGTCATCAGCCTATCTATCGCTTTGCTTTTGGCAATGATATACGTACCGATATTTTCAACATTCTTCAAACTATCACCTTTAGATATTCAGCAATTTGGTATCGCTTCATTAGTTGGTTTTGTCGTCGTGATATGGTTTGAAGGCTATAAATGGTTTAAAAGAAGGTATAAAAGATAAAGTATGAAAGGTAAATCATACTTTTAATATTTAATATTCATCATTCATAATAAAAAGATTAATAATTATTTATGCCAAAAATAGTAGCAGTACAAGAAGCCGTTTCACACATAGAATCAGGCAGCCACATATTCATCCATAGCGTTGCGGCTGCGCCACATTATTTGATTGATGCCCTCATGAATAGGGCTTCGGAACTGTCTGATATACACTTATATCACCTGCATACTGAGGGGTCTGCGCCTTATGTAGAACCGCAATATGGCAACACCTTTAAACTGCATTCTTTCTTCATCGGTGCCAATGTGCGCAAAGCGACGCAAGAAGGGCGGGCAGATTACATCCCAGTTTTCTTAAGTGAAATCCCTGTTTTGATTCGCCAAAGAATCATTCCGATAAATGTTGCCTTGATATCGGTATCAAAACCCGACAAAAACGGCTATGTCTCGTTGGGTACATCGGTTGATGCCACTTTTGCCGCAGTTCAAATGGCTGATTTGGTAATAGCGCAAGTCAACCGTTTTATGCCGCGTACCTTTGGCGATGCGACGTTACACACCAAAGACATCAATTATTTGGTCGAACACGATGTGCCCTTGCCTATCATGAAATATGAGCTACCGTCTGAAAATGAAAAGAAAATAGGTCATTTTATCGCTGAATTAGTACCCGATGGCGCAACCCTACAAATGGGCATTGGTTCTATTCCGAACGCGGTTCTATCCAATTTGATGAACCACAAGAACTTAGGCATTCACAGCGAGATGTTTTCAGATGGTTTATTGCCGTTAATCGAAAATGGGGTTGTGACCAATAAAACGAAGAAAATACTGAGGGGTCGGACGGTTGCTACTTTTGTCATGGGCACACAAAAGATGTATGATTTCCTCGATGACAATCCTGGGGTAGTGATGCGCGAAGTGGATTTTGTCAATGATTCTGATATTATTGGTCAAAATCCCAAAGTTGTTGCCATCAATAGTGCCATCGAAATAGATTTAACGGGACAGGTCTGTTCCGACTCGATCGGCACACGTATGTACTCAGGCGTTGGTGGTCAAATTGACTTTTTGATGGGTGCATCTAAGTCGGCGGGAGGTATTCCTATCATCGCTTTATTATCGCGTACTTTAAAAGGTGTGCCTAAAATCGTACCGACGCTCAAAAATGGGGCGGGAGTCGTTTCAACCCGTGCCAATATGCACTATATCGTCACAGAATTTGGTATTGTAAATCTTTATGGTAAAAGTCTAAAAGAACGCGCAAAAGCACTCATCAGCATTGCGCATCCCGACGATAGAGAAACACTCGAAAGGGCTGCTTTTGAACGTTTCTGTGGGTATTTTTAATGCGTTTTTGATAGAAATCCCCGCTTAGCTTAACCCCTTTCATCGTTTTAGGTCATTCTTTGCAAGGTATAGTAGACGTGCCCTCATATCAACCAGTGACAACAATTTCAACCGTTTCTGTATCCGCATACGCAATACAACTCAAAGTACCCCCCCTCAGTATTTCGTCCTCAAACAGCTTGTCGTTTGAAGGCATAATGGATTTTCCTTTTATGGTTTTGCAAAGGCAGGTGGTACAAACACCACCTTTGCAACTATAAGGCAGGTCAATACCGTTGTTCAAAGCTGCATTTAACAGCGTTGTTTTATAAGGCACATCAATATTGTAAGTCCTTTTTTGAAAATGAATCGTCAAACGTGCAGGAAACCCAAAGTCTTTTAAACCAGCATACTCTTGAATTTTAGGAATGATAAAATCCTCACGATGTATCTGTTTGTCTTCAAAATCAAGGAAATGCAATGTCATACTCGCCATGCGCATATACGCGGTTGAACCACATAAATAAAAGGCAGCGTCTCGTTTTTTAACCTTCAATTGCTTTGCAATAATGTCCCTCAGAATGTCTTTATTAAGATAGGCGGGAGGCTTATCCTCTGTTGGACGGCTAAAAAAATACAGAACGTTCACGTTTTGCACCCCCTTGAGCGCATTTTGCGCCATCACGCTCTGCGTGACAGTATAAGCCGCTATTTCATTATAAAAAATCGTGTTTTTAGGATTTTTAGATTGATAAATCAATGTTATTTGTCCTTTATAACCGCTCTTTATCAATGTTTTTATCATTGAAAAAACAGGCGTAATACCACTTCCTGCAACAATAAAAAAGTAATGCTTGACCTTATTAAAAGATTGAGGCAACACAAAACGCCCTGTTGGGGACATCGCCTCTAAGGTATCGCCCACTTGAGTATAGTCACATAACCACCTCGATATTTCGCCATTTGCCACCCTTTTAACTGTAATTGCCAATAAATCATCTGTCATTGGTGACGAACTCAAAGAATAAGAACGGCGTATTTCTTTTCCATTCAAGGTTATAACGAGCGTCAAAAATTGACCTGATTGGTAATTAACTGATTCATTTCCCATGTTTTTCACATGAAATGTCTTAGTATCAGGCGTTTCAATATCTATTTTTTCTATGCGAAAGGTTTGGGTATTTTTCATAAAATTGTTGGTAACTGTTTTGGCTGAAAATCGCAGGTCTATAAAATAGAAAAGGCTGCTTGATGAAAGCAGCCTTTTCAAAGTCTATTAAGTGCGAGACCTACTTATTTAATCGTTTTCAAGCTGTTTAAAATGGCGAGGCCATCTTCTTCCGCTTTGTCATCGCCATCTTCAAAAGTGATAACAATGAAAAAATTCGTCGAGTTATTGGGATTAATCAACCCTGCAACCATGACTTGAATTCCGTCTTTGTAACCCAAAATGTATTCGCCTTTGAAACCGTTGTATTCCAATTCTTGATGCTCATCTTTTAACTCAAATTTGAGTTGTCTGCCCAATTTACGTGTGGCTTTGTTCATATCAGCCAGAGTCACATCGCCGTCGTCAAAGACATACATAACCATGCTCATGCCATCGCCATCACATTCGAATTCATTGTCCGTATTTTTCGTCACTTTAAAATCATCTGGCAATTCGATGGATACTTTGTAGTAATCCCACTCAAATGCCTTTTGTGCTGAAAGGGTTGGAACGGATAAAAAGCTAAAAAACATCACTCCCAGAGTGAATACAAAAGTTTTCATATTAAAATTTGTTGAAAAAATTAAGAAATAATATTTATTGTAAAAAAAATAAGTAAGCATACATCAAGCCACAAATACATAAAAATTTACTCGAAAATAATATGTTATTTGATTATTTTAAAAAACTATTCGTATGTCATCAAATTTGTAGCTGGAATTTGACATAATTAGGGCTAAGGTACAGTCAAGGCTATTAGAGTTGCAACGAAACAGCATTTTATTTATACAAAAAAGTAATTTCTCAAAATAATGCAACCGCAACTGTTTCAATTATTTAAACGTTTGTAAGTCTTAATAATTCCTCATTTCAACCTAAATTTCACGCCACCAAAGAAATACCGCAACGTTGCAGGTTCAAAATACCGATTGCTTTGAGCATTGATTTGAACATTGGCGATATATGCCGTATTCGTCAAATTATTCACGTCTAAAAATGGTTCAATTTCACATGTTTTTATAGAAAAAGTATGTCCCAAACGGGCATTCAAAACGCCGTAAGCATCAGCCGCAGCCGTGTTGGCATCATTGGCTTGCACTTTCCCAACATATCTTCCTTGAATTATGGCATAAAAACCATTTTTGGGCGTATAACGCAGTTCCAATTGTGTGTGCGTTTTCGGAATGCCTGGTAAAACTTTACCATCAAAAGAAGTGGTGTTGACGGAATAGGTTTCATATTTAAAATCAGAAAAGGTTAACGTGTAATACGCCGTCAACCCCTCAGTAATCGGGTAATTTAAACCCAATTCTACACCTTTTCTTAGGGTTTTTCCAGCATTTCTAAAAAAAGTCTTACCTGTTTGTCCTGTGATTTGATAAGGCACAAGGTCGTTTTGGGTTTCAATACGAAACAAAGCGACATCAAAATGCATGCCTTTACTAATATTGCCTTTTGTACCGATTTCAAATGACTGTGCGGCTTGTGGTTTCAAGGTTGGATTAAAACCGCCTGTGTTGTCTGGATTATTTGATAACTCATTTAGCGTTGGACTTTCATAAGTCGTGCTAAAATTGGCATAAACGGATGCTTTTTTCATAAAAGAATAGCTAATGCCCACCATCGGATTGACTTTCGTAAAGTGCCGGCTACCCGATTGATTGCCGTTCGCCAGAAAATAATCCGTTGCTTTCAAATTCAAATCATCAAAACGGACACCTAATGACACCAACCAATCTTTTGTCGGCTGCAAATCTTGCAATAAATAAATCCCTGTACTTTGAAACGATTCCAATTGGTCGAGCGCGAGTTTGTCTTGCTTATATCTCGTTACGCCATCGGTTACGGTCTTCAAATAGGCATACCGTTGTCGCCTATCTTCTTGATTTTCAATGTCAATACCGACTTTCAAGCGATAAATAACAGATCCAAACTTTTCATCTAATTGATAACTCACGCTGCCACCATAATAGTTGCGATTCAAATCACCATATCCATTGGCAGCAACGGGCAAACGGTTGAGCAAACGTCTGGACGTATAAAAAGAGCGTGCTGAAATACTGTGTTTTTGCTTGAATTTGGTGTCAAATGTCGCACCCACACGGCTTTGCGTCACCACTTCACCTGTTTCAAAAAGTAGATTTGTAGAATCCGCTTGTCGTGGATTAGCTTTCGCTTTTTCTATTGTCAAAGCACCTGGGTCATTGGCGGTTGGGCTGTTGCCGTAATTGGCTAACAATGTCAGTCGAGTAGATTCATTGAATTGATAAGTCGCTTTGCCATTTAGGATGGTATTTTGCATTTGACTCCATGCGCGATACCCCTCAGTATAATTGTAAGAACCATTGACAAAATAAAGAAATTTGCCCAATTTCTGTCCCATTTTAAGTTGATACCTTTGAAAACCATATGATCCAAAGCTGGTTTGTGCTTCTAAAAGCGGCTTTCGTGTCGTTGGATTTTCGGTCAACATATAAATAACGCCGCCCGATGCATTGCCATAGAGACAAGACGCTGCGCCCCGCAAAACTTCCATTTGACGGATAATGCCCATGTCTAAATTGTCCACATCAGCTTGTCCATCGGGCGTGCCTTCAGGCAATCCGTCAGTAAACAGACGAATACCGCGAATGCCAAAAGCGGATCTGGCACCAAACCCACGGATTGAAATGCGCAAATCTTGAGAAAAATTGTCTGGATTCATGGCAAAAACGCCTGGAATGGCACTTAACACTTCATATGGCGATAATTGCTGCGTTGCCATTTGCAATCTTTTTTTTGTCAAGACAGTGACTGCCAACGGCGATTGATTTTCTGTGAGTGTCAGGCGTGTAGCAGCGATTTCTACCGCGTCCAAAGTTGTCGGAATAGAGTCAGTCGTATTGTTTTGACTGAATAATAAGCTGGGCAAAACGAAAAACAGGATGTGAAGGTGTTTCATCATAAGAAAACATTTTTTCCTGCAATATTAATGAATCCTATTTTGGGAATAAGCAAAAGAGCTTTAATTCGTACATTTTGTGATATACATGTGATAAAAACATTGATTCAATAATAGTAAATAGCATCATCCCTTATCTCAAATTGCCAAGACGAGGCTTGATCACTTTGAACAGTGTGGGCAATAAAGTCAACAATATCGGTTCTTCTACTGAGGGGGGTCATAGTTGCCGCTTCCCATGTTTTTTCATTCGGAATTTCAATATAAAATTTGCAATTGCCCCCACCCATTTCATGACTAAATTTAAGACGAATATCGTCTTCGACATAAATAACGTAACCAGATCGGAAAGAGCCTTCGTAGGTGATATGTCTTGAAAACAGTGTCACTAATTTTACGTTTAGCTGTCCTCGTAGTGTAAGGTCTTGTTGGGGTAAAGGTTGACCGAAACCATCTATATATGTTTGAGTTGTGGTTGAAGAAGAAGTATTTTCAACAGTTGTTGCACGCAGCGGTTTTATGTCGGCGGCTTTTGGCTTCTTTTTAGGTTCGGGTTTCATTTTTTTGAAAGGCAAAATGTGTTTTCCGCCTTTCGGATGCTCAATTTCGATTGTATAATTGCTCGGAGCAATCCCCAAAGTGTCCCAAAGTATTTGCACACTGCCATTTAGTCTATTGGCAACGAGACTTTCTTCCAGAACCTTTTTAGTTTTATTGTCAATCACACGAATAGCTCCGTAGCCTTGGTGACCAAACTGTGGCAACCAGATGATTAATTGTTGACAATTAGGATAATGGACAAATTGGGCAGTGATAAGTTCTATATCCTTTGCATTTTCGCCCACGTTTTCAATTTTTCCAAGTTCGAGTTTACCGTAGTATTGTTTCATATTCTTTGGTTTTTTTAAGCATAGAATTCTGATAAGTTTGCAAAGTATTGTCAAATGTAAATAAGAAATAGTATTGTTTAGGTAATTTTCGCTTGTTTTTTTGATTTTTATTTCAAAAGTTAAAACCAATTAAAATTTGATTGATTACTTATGGGCGTTTTTTAGCAAAAAAAATACTGAGGGGGTAGCTTTTTCAGTTTTTAATAAAAAAAAACTCTAGGCACAAACCCCAGAGCTTTTTGGTAAATTCATCATTCACCATTTATCATTCTTAAGTCTTATCGTGACCGAGAAATTTTAGATAATAAACGCAGCATTTCTAAGTATAACCAGACGAGGGTGACAAGTAATCCCATGGCAGAAAACCATTCCATATACTGAGGGGAGCCATACATTTCTCCTTTTTCAATATTATCGAAGTCAACCAATAGATTTAACGTCGCAACGACTATAATTGCCACGCTAATGAGGATACCCATGCCCGAATTTTCATGCAAATACGGAATTTGAATACCGAAGAACGATAAGACAAACGACAATAAATACACAAAAGCAATAGAGGCTGTTGCGGCAAATACACCCATTCTGAAACGTTCCGTTACGGCAATCACGCCAGATTTATATATCAACAACATCGCTAACAATATTCCGACAGTACTGAGGAGTGCATTGATTACAATGCCCTCAAACGCTGCGGCATAAATAGCAGAAATAGTCCCCAACAAAAGACCTTCTAAAAGGGCATAAGCGGGAGCAAGATAACTGGATAGATGTGGTTTGAAACTGGCAAGTAAAACGGCAGCTAAACCACCAATGCCACCGACCCAAATGAACATCATATTGGGCATAACGAAGCCAATTGTGGATGTAATGAGTAATAACGCCGTCAATATGAGGGTTTTATTGACCGCACCTGCTACCGTCATTTTAGCCTCTGTTGCAAATTCATTGTCGAGGATACCTTTAAATTTTTCCTCTTTCATAAAAGGATTAGATGAACCGAAAAGTGCCATAATATTTTTGTTTTTTAATATGGTTTGAAAATATTGAGTTTATACTACAATAGAAACGGTAAAGAAAAGGAAAAGTTTGATATTGACTCCAAGGGAATAGGAAAATCTTAAAGATTTCCCTATTCTGACTTCCCATTAAAACCTTGCGCCCCAATAAATTTCTCAATCTGCCGCCGATGTCTCAAAACATGCACAATCGCATGTTCCATCAATTGTTCAACATCAAACACTTGTCCCCAACGGGTAACTAATTTTTTGGTATTATCCAATTCTTCAAGAGCAATATCTGGATAATCTTCAAAGAATTGTTCATTATATCGGAACATTTCCGTTAATGCATTTTGATAAAGTACCACAGAATCAAAACTTTTACGCTCGAAAAAGTTCAGTTCTTCGCCTAAATGTTTACGCATATAAACAATATAACCATATCCCGAACGGACGACATGTGTTAAAATGGTTTGAATAGATTGACAATCTGGGTCATTTGTCTGTTTGTCTACAATTTCGGTCAATTCTTCGGGCGTGAGTAAGCTAATCTCCGCTTTTAGGTCTTTAACGGCTCGCTCGTATTCATCTAATAATGCGCCAATCGCCCCATTTTGTCTAAATGTTGTCATGAATTTTTATTTTTTGTCTTAAATTTTCCGCAGTATGTCCAAAACCTCATACAATTGGGTCTCCAAAGCTATGATAATTTTGTCAGCGATGGACATGCTATATATGTTGGCAAGGACGGTTTTAGCCTCGTCGATGATGTAAAATATACCGCAATGAACGTATCGGACACCAGCGATACAGAAAAATTTCAACACTACTTAAAAATGCATCAACACGGAGAAACAAATTATCCCACTTTTTGTAGCCATGCCGCCGAGACGGGTGTTGTAAAATGGACGGTCAATATGATAGACATGACTTGCACCTATTATAACAAAGCGGGTGACAAAATGGTGGTTGAAACAATACCTTTGCCCTAAGTACCCCCTCAGTATAAATCGTTGTTGGTGATTAATGACCAATAACGATTTACAATTCACGAAAAAAGTAGATTATTCTATCTTGCTTTTTTTTTAATTCATTATTAAAAACTAAATCATGTCTTTAAAGAGCTGTTTAATTTTATTATTTTTTGTCTTATTCGCTTGCGAAATGGCGGGACAAACCACGCTTGTCACCCTTTCAGGCATTGTGAAAGATAAAGCAAGGGGTACTCTTATGCCTTATGCCGTCGTCACGCTAAAAACCGAAAAAGATAGTGTCTTTGTCATCGGCACAGTAACGAATGATGACGGGCGTTTTAGCATTCCCAATGTCAAGTCAGGCAATTATATTCTTGAAATCATGGCAATGGGTTTTGAAAGAAAAAAACAACCGCTGTTTGTGGGCAGTTTATCCAATTTTTTGGATTTAGCAACCATAGAAATAGTTGAAGGCGAAAAGACTTTAAATGAATTAGTCGTCACCGCCAAACAAGATGAAGTGAGCGGTAAGATGGATAAAAAGTCTTTTTCAGTATCTGACAACGTAAGTCAAAGCGGTGGCTCGGTTCTACAGGCGATGCAAAACTTGCCCGGTGTAACGGTACAAGACGGTAAGATACAATTGCGTGGGAATGATAAAGTTGCTGTTTTGATAGACGGAAAACAAACGGCTTTGACAGGTTTTGGCAATCAAACGGGTTTAGATAATATTCCCGCTTCGACTATTGACAGAATTGAAATCATCAACAATCCGTCGGCAAAGTATGATGCCAACGGCAACGCAGGTATCATCAATATCATTTATAAAAAAAACAAAGAAGAAGGGTTTAATGGTAAAATTGGTTTAGCAACAGGACTCGGTGCGCTGTGGATTAAAAAAGAAAACTTGCCAAATATCAGACCGCAGTATCAAAATACGCCAAAAGTGAACCCCTCAGTATCTATCAATTACAGAAAAAACAAAATCAATGCGTTCTTTCAAGGCGATTATCTTTATACCGAAACGCTGAACAAAAATGAATTTGTCACGCGCACCTATAATGACGGAACGGTTATCAATCAACAATTAAAACGCAATAGAAATACAGGTTTTACGACGACAAAAGCAGGAATAGATTGGACAATTGACGAGCAAAATATGCTGACTATTTCGGGTTTATTTGGTACTGAAAAAATTATTGACCGCGGTGACGAACCGTTTTTTAACAAAGACTTGACAAAACGCAACCGTTTATGGCAGTTTTTAGAAGATGAATTGAAAACGACGGTCATCGCTTCGGCAGCTTTTCAACATAAATTCAAAGAACCTGGGCATTTATTGAATCTGGGTTTTAATTATACCTTCCACAGAGAAGATGAAAAATACTTTTTTGATAATATTCTACCGACTTTTAGTGGAAAAGACGCTTTCAAATTGCTATCCGACGAACACGTATCAGATTTTAACGCTGACTATGTACGCCCTTTGAAGTACGGACGGTTTGAAGGCGGCTTGAAATGGCGAATTCGGAATATTCCGACCAATATGCAGTTTTTCCCAGGCATTAATTCACCAATCGACAGCAATGCAGGTGGTTGGGCAACGTATAAAGAAAATATTCCTGCGCTATATGGCAATTATGTTTTTGAGAATAAAAGATACGAAGCGGAAATAGGTCTGCGCGTTGAATATGTGGGTTTGCAATATAATGTCAATCCCAATCACAATACTTATAAAAGTGATGGCTACAACTATACGCAACCTTTTCCAACGATGCGTTTGGCGTATAAGTTCAATGAATTTAATAAATTGTCCTTCTTTTACAATCGCCGTGTGGACAGACCGAATGAAGTGGACATTCGTATCTTTCCGAAATATGATGATGCTGAAATTATTAAAGTCGGGAATCCCGCTTTGCGTCCACAATTTACCAATGCGTTTGAATTAGGTTTCAAAACAAGTTGGGAAAATGGCTATTATTATTCTGCTTTTTATCATCGTTTTACTGACGGGTCTATCACACGTATATCTATTACTGCGCCAGGCAGTACATTAATTTATGCCATTTTTCAAAATGCGCAACGCAGTTATAATACAGGTTTGGAAATGATGCTATCTCAAAAAGTATCTAAGGTATTTTCATTCAATTTAAACTTTACTGCTTATAACAATCGAATAGATGCCTTCTCTGTTCAGAATAAATATCCTGTACCGAATACATTTACCGCCGCCGCGCAAGATATTATTTCGGGTA
Organism: Saprospiraceae bacterium; assembly: GCA_043744455.1. Lineage (GTDB taxonomy): Bacteria > Bacteroidota > Bacteroidia > Chitinophagales > Saprospiraceae > JAAFJT01. Next base: position 13,743 of record JAYTUQ010000483.1, read on the forward strand.
ATGCTAAATTCAACGGTATTTTTAAGTTTCCTAAGGATATAGACGGACAAATTTCGGCAGTTTATTTAGCACCTGACATCATTCCACAAGGAAAAATCGGTGCGCGATTCTCTTTAGATGTCGGCGTGAAGAAGCGTGTGCAACATGGTAAAGGAGAATTCTTCCTGAATGCCACAGATTTGCTGAACACGATGGTGATTCGCAAAGATATTCAAGGGCAAGGCTTTAGTTATGTGAGTAATGACTATTACGAAACACAAGTTGTGCGGGTTGGGTACAGTTATAAATTTTGAGGTGTGAATAATGCAGTACGAATCGGATACTTTTAAAGTATCCGATTCGTGTATTTATCAAACCTTAACGTGTTAACCGATAAATAAGCAGTGCTGTTCTTTTGATGAGTTTAGGGTATTCATACAAATTGATGGTTTCTCCGGGTGCGTGTGCCCCTCTTCCCGATGCGCCGAGACCATCAATACAGTCGAGATATTCGCCCACATAAGAAATATCACCCGCGCCGCGTAAACCCGGATTACCCGCTTTCACTTCGCCATAATTCAAATCCATACTTACTTTATTGACCAATTTTACTAAGGCTTCATTCCCCTCCGTCGGTGGCATAGATGGAATACCGTCTTTGAATGTGATTGTCGCCTTTGCATTTGGCAAACTTTGGGCAACAATGTCACGCATGGCGGTACGAGCCTTTTCTTTTTGCTGTTCTGACAAAAACCGCAAATCACCAATAACCACCGTTTTAGGCGAAATGATATTCGTTTTGCCAGAAACTTCACCTTTTTGTTTCGCCTTATTATATGTCACTTCAGAACCCCCGATGAAAAGTCCAGGATTAAAAGTTAGATATTCTTCATGACCCAATTTTTCTCTGAATTCATTTATGATTCTGGCGGCTTCATAGATAGCACCAAAACCAGCGTTACCAAAAACGCCCGATGAATGGGCTTGTCTGGCTTCCACTTCCAATTGCCATTCACTTGCACCCCGTCTTGCCGTTGCAACGATGCCCATATTTGACGCAGTTTCATAACCCAACGCGATGTCGTGCTGTTTGGCGCGCTTAATAAAATCGCCGCGACTGATTTCTCTTGGGTGTCCCGCATTTTCTTCATCGCCCGTCATATATATTGTGATAGATACATCGTCCAATAGTCCTTGTTTGTGCAGAGATTTTAAAGCGGCAATCATTAATACATCGCCGCCCTTCATATCGTTCACCCCTTGACCTGTGGCGGTACTATCATTAAGCATCTTAAAGGAATTGGGCGGCATATCGGGTTCAAAAACGGTGTCTAAATGTCCAATCAAAAATAGTTTTTTACCTTTTTTACCTTTTTTGTAAGCCACTAAATGTCCAGCACGTTTCAAAGAATCGGGCATGGCTATCCATTCTACTGTAAACCCCAAAGCCGCCAATTCTTTTCCATACATATCGGCAACTTTTTTTACGCCTTTGACATTAAAAGTTCCGCTGTTGATATTGACGGATTCTTTCAGCAGTTGAATGGTGGCAGACATATTGGCATCTACGGTATTGACAATTTGTTCTTCTACTTTTGTAAGTGTTTGTGCATTGCTTTTTGCCATAAAAAGCAGCAGCAACGCAAGGCATAATTGGTTTTTTATCATTATTATTTTGTTTTAAGTTGTGAACTTGCGTCAAGTTTTACACCTGTCCGTTATCCAAAAGTTTTTAGGTAAGACAAAACAGACATCCATTTCGTTGTTTAAGACATAATTATGTCTTGAACAACGAGATGGATGTCTGCATCAACGAAAAGCTAAAAAAGATTGTCTCAAAAGGTGTGCGTGGTTTTAAAAGATAAAATGATGTTCAATATTAATCAGATTTAGATTTAGAAAATTTCAAACATTCGAGCGTTGATTCAGTACCCCCCCTCAGTATTTTATCATAATTTTCTTTCCATTTTGAGCAATTGACCGATAAATTGCTTCAACAATCTTCATGTCTTTCAAACCTTCCTGCCCATTTATATTCGGTTCGGGCGCATTATTCAAAATACAATCAGCAATACCATCCATTTGATACGTTTGATGCGTTACAAGGGGTTGATTCATCGCACCTTTATTTGTGCGTCCTCCTAAAGGTCCGTAACCATAGCAAGGGCTCAATTCTACAAAGCCTTTTTCTCCAGACGCCTGGAGAAATTCAGAGCTGTTGAAGTTATAGGTGGTCGCACAATTGGCAATTAATCCACTTGGAAAACCCATTTGCCACGCAATGGTCTCATCTACCTCCTTAAATTTCACTAAATCTGTCTTACTCTCGTTGCCAATTACCCAAATCGGGTCTTCACCTGAGGCGTAGCGTGCGCCATTAATGCAATAAACCCCGACATCCATCATCGCCCCGCCTCCCGCTAAGGATTTTTTCAATCGCCATTGCGTCGGATCGCCGATTTTAAATCCGTTGGCGGTGTTGATAGACATAATTTTGCCCAATTCCCCAGATTCACGGATGCGAATCAACTCCCGAGTATACGGTTCAAAGTGCAAACGATAACCTACATACAATTTGACGTTGGCTTTTTTGCACGCCGCTATCATTTCTTCTGCTTCTTTGACAGACACAGACATCGGTTTTTCAGTTAAAACATGTTTTCCCGCCTTTGCCCCACGCAATGTAAAAGGATGATGCATCGAATTGGGTAAAGTTAAATACACCAAATCTATATTTGCATTGTTCTTAATTTTATCAAACTCCGCGTAACTATAAGAATTCTCTTTTGCAATGCCATATTCTGCTTGCCATTTGGTTAATTTCGATGGCGTGCCGGAAACAATGCCCACTAGTTCCGCTTTTTCGCACGTTTTCATCGCATTTGCAACCCGCGTGGCGTAACTGCCCAATCCGACGAGGGCAATGCGTAGTTTTTTCCCGCTATAAGGCGGTGTGTTTACGTAATTTGTGCTCGACATCATGGGTAAAACCACAGAAGCGGCGGTCATTTTCTTTAAAAAGTCGCGACGAGTATTCATAATTGATTGATTGTTTAGTTTAATTTAAAAAAATTGGTGTAATTCGTGTAATTCGTGTAATTCGTGTAATTCGTGCAATTCGTGCAATTCGTGTTAGAAAAAAATTCATTTCCAAGCCGAAAAATTAGATAAAAATATCTACTAGATGGCATTTTCACAGCTAAATTCATTTAAAATGCAAGATTTCATCTAAAAGAACTGTGTTTCCTATGTGAAGACACCTATCTAACTATGTGATAAGAAGCAAACTATCCTTGAATTTCCCTTATTTTACAGTATCATAAATCAAACTAACAGACGATGTCAATAAAACTCGCAAGCCTCTTCCTTCTGCTGAGCACATTAACAACAGCTCAAAATAAATCAACTACAAAAACACAAGCCTATTTTCCACCCCCTCAGTATTGGCAGCATAAAACGCCGAAAGACATGGGTTTGAATGGGGAAAAAATTCAAGAAGCCATTGCATTTCACAAAGAAAATGAAATAAAAAACCCACGCAGCATGGAACAATCGCATTATCAGTCATTTGGTAAAGAACCGTTTGGCTTTGCGGTCGGTCCATTTACAGATAGAGGCGAACCGACAGGTGTCATTATCCATAAGGGCTATATTATTGCCGAATGGGGCGAACCCTTGCGCTGCGATTTGACGCACAGTGTCACCAAAAGTTTTTTATCTACCGTTGTCGGTTTGGCTGTTGACAAAGGTCTGATACGACATGTCAATGATACCGTCGCGTCTTATCTGCCGCCGATAGAATTATATGATCAATCGGTGATGCGAACGGCTGATGATTTTGGAAAACCCGAAATGCTCAGACCATTTGACACGCCGCACAATCGAACCATCACGTGGGATGACCTTTTGCGCCAAACAAGTGATTGGGAAGGCACTTTGTGGGGAAAACCCGAATGGGCAGACCGTCCTGATGCCGATGCGTCGACATGGTTAAACCGTCCGCGCCACAAATCGGGTACTGTCTATGAATATAATGACGTGCGTGTCAATGCATTAGCCCTCGCTGCTTTGAGTGTGTGGCGCAAACCGTTGCCAATGGTTTTGAAAGACAATATAATGGACGCGATTGGCGCATCAAATACGTGGCGGTGGGCAGGGTATCGCAATTCGTGGATTGTATTAGACGGTCAGGCGGTGCAATCTGTCAGTGGCGGCGGACATTGGGGCGGCGGCATGATTATAAATGCCTACGATATGGCGCGATTTGGTCTGTTGACCTTAAATAAAGGTAATTGGAATGGCAAACAACTGATTTCTGAACAATGGATTAAACAAGCGACCACGCCAACAAGCTGTCAACCGACGTATGGCTACATGAATTACTTCCTAAATACCGACCATAAATTGTTGCCATCTGCCCCCCTCAATAGTTATTACCATTTGGGCAATGGTACGAATATGATTTATGTGGATGCGGAACATGATTTGGTGATGGTTGTCCGTTGGATTGACAATAAATCATTGGATGGAATGGTGAAAAAAGTTTTGGCTGCGTTTGATAAGTGACTTGCGCGGGCTAATACGTATCGGATATTTTAAAAATATCCGATACGTGGTCTAATATACTGATGGAACATCCCGAGAATATCGGGAGGGGGGTCATTTATGACCCGCTTCCTTCGTTTCATTCATTGCTGCCACATCAAATTTTGTCACACGGTCAAAAGTATAACCTTTGAAAAACAGAATAAAAGCCAAATTGTCGGGTGTCGCACAATAAATGCGCCATTCACTGTCCATATTTAAAGGCACAATTATCAAAAGCGGTTGCACATTTTCCTTGTATTTCACGATAGTTTGCTTCACTTCGCCATACGATTGATGTATGGCGGGTATAGATTGTATGAAAAGTGTATCAAATTGTTCGACCACTTTGAGATACAATTCTTTTTGAAATAAAGTAGGTTTGGGTTTATATATCAAGGGTTCAATTTCCAATAAGACACGCCATTTGAAAGTTCTTCTCCATATCTGCACTTGTTTGGTTGTATCAAAAACAGGAGACGGATAGCCATGAAAATCTTGCATTTCCAATGTACCCCAAAAGTTGTTCTTTATTTTGTACAACATATTGTACGACCAATTGGATAATAAAGCCAAAACTAAAATACCGATAACAGCACCCATGCGTTTTTTTTGATTGATAATACACTAAATATTTATACCTATTTTCTATTGCTTCAAAAAAAGTAAAATTATAGGTTTTAATGAATTAAACATTAAAAAAAAACTGTTTCAAATGCCCAAAATCAACGACAATCTCACCATCCGCTTTGGATTTGGATAAAAACGAATCACTTGATAATCCGTATTGAACACATTTGTCACTTGCAAACGCACATCCGTTTTGATGTTGTGTTTGATACTTTTACCTATTTTTACTGAGGGGGTCAATCCCAAGGTCATATCCGTCAAAGTGAACGGATTTGTCCAAGTCGTCTTGTCTGTTGTGCCAAAACGTCGGCTCGAAGCGGTCTGTGTCCATGCCAAATAAGCCTTTTTGTAAGTCAACCATGCGCTCAGGCTGCCATTGTGGGCAGGCACAAACAATTGAACGCCACCATTGCCGTCTGTTGCGTGAACCCATTGATATTGCGTGTTGATTTTGTAGGAAAATGCTTGAATTGTCCCTTGATAACGCGCCCAAGTTTCGATACCACGAGACAAAAAGCGGTTAATATTCGTCGGTCGCCACGTCCCATCGCTCTGTGGTTGCCACACAATGCGGTTTGACATATCAATGGCAAAAACTGTAAGATGCGCTTGAAAAGATTGATGTTTGATATGATTTTTGTAGCTGATGCCTACTTCTTTTGACCAACCCTGTTCGGTTTCTAAACTCAAATTTCCCAATTCTGCCCAATATAAATCATTGAACGTTGGAACATTAAAATTGCGCGACAACGACCCCCTCAGTATAAATGGATAATGGATAGTGGATAGTGGATAATTTGTAGCTGCCTCCTGCGCTTTACTGCCGAATACTTTTAGTTTTTTTTCAAAACCTATTGAAAAGGTTGTGGGTTGGAGCTTGTTTAAATATTCTTGACGAATATTAGCAGTTAAAGTAATAAAATCAGTCGTTAAAGCATCGTTGACAAACAAGGCAAAACGGGTACGTTCATGATTATCTAGGTAGTTATTGCTTTTAGATTGGTCAAAAGTGGCATTTGCACCCAAACGAAGGGTATGCTTGGGCGAAAAATGCACATTCCAATCTGCTTCACTGACGAGCGAACGGATATTGTTTTGACTGTTTTTAACAACATCTGAATTATAGACGTTCTCATCATAGATATACGCCTGACGCATTTTGAGGTAAGACCTTTTGAAAAGATGCGCCCATTCTGCCACTACCCTATTCGCTTTATCCTGATATGTCGCGTTATCATTTCGGGCAGTCATCGTCGGCGTGATGTTTCTATCGTTGCGACTTTGCCAATAATTAATCTTTAAAAAGTCTTTTGGTGTTATTGTAGCGAACACATTAGCCGTAATATTCAATAAATCATAAGCCGCATGTGTCGCATTTTGTAAGGGTCGTCCAATTTCAGCCGTATTGCGAAACAAAAAATCGTTTGTTGCTGCTTGATGTGCGATACGGACGGAACCGCTTATGTTTTTAGCATTATAACTCACTTCTGCTTGTTCATTACTAAAACCAAAACTGCCCAAACTATAGCCGAGTTGTGCTTGAAAACCGTCCGTTTTGGATTTTTCATTGTCCAAATACACGACCCCACCAATCGCACCCGAACCAAACAAAGCGGAATTGCCGCCCAGCTTAACATCTACTTTTTGCGTTGACCCGATATCCAACAAAGCCATGTCATTGAGTCCATTCAAAGGATTTTGAAGGTTGATGCCATTCCATAAAATTGCCGTGTGATTCGCTGCCATGCCCCGCACTGCAACACTCGCCAAACCCGTTCCATACGTCCTTATACTGAGGGGGGTCTCTGCTTGCAAATAATCGGATAAATGTCGATTTTTATAGAAACTCAAAGTCAAACTATCACTTTGCAGCCGTGTTTGACCGATTGAAAAGGCGTTCAAACGTTGTGACGTAACCTCTGCGGTGGGCAATTGACGTGCGGTATCTGTTTGCGCTTGGGTTACAAGGCTTAGGAAAAGTAAGTAAAGCATGGCTGTTCTTTTCATAGAAAATGTCTATTAGCTTTTAAAACGCTTTTAGCGTTTAATATGAATTGACTTAAGCGCTCATTTGCAAAATTTTGTAACTATTTATCACATAGTTGACAATAGGAGTTTTCACATAGAAAGCATAGTTTTTTTAGTATAATCGCTATGTTTCCTATGTGAAAATCATCTATTGTGCCTATGTGATAAAAATTTCGTAAATGTTATCAATCAATGAGTTACATCCATATTTATCTACTGAAACCAAAAATTACTGGGTGCAATCCCAGTTTTCAAGGAATCTTGCAGTGCTTTGGCGTTATTAAAGACATATATAACGCCTGTTTTCGTAAAGTCCTTAGCATCTGCGCATAATATATTACCTGTTTTGGGGTCAATACCTAAACCATACAATGAGGCAAAGGTCGCCGTTGTTGTAGGTTTATCAGCCCATACGGATGGGATTGCTGCCGTCAAGTCTTTTTGATAAATTGCCTTACCACCGACAAAATACAAGACATTTTTAGTGCTATTGATGACCAAACTGCTTGACCCTTGCGGCACATTAAAAGTAGCGGCTATGATATTATTTTTAATTTGCACCAATCTACCATTAGCAGCACCCCAGGCACCGCCGCATAAGACCCATACATCGCCATTGACATCTTGCACAAGGCTGTTGGGCGCAACACCCACATTGATTTTTGATGTAACTGTTTCAGAGGTCACGTCAATAATCGCCACCGTCGAGTCTTTGTCGAAACCACCATTGTTAACGACCCAAACAGCCGTTCCGACGCGCAACAAACGTTCTGCGCCTTTGCCTGTAGCAATGGTTTTTGTGAATTTTTTAGTTGCTAAATCCAATACTTTGACTGCACCGACAACGCCATTCGTACCCCACTCGCTAACAAAAGCCCTTTTATCATCAATATTTAGAAAATAACGGGGCAAAGTCGTTCCTACGATAGAATCTTGAAATTTGAATGTGTTTGCATCTACAACCATCAATTTATTGGCATTGTTGACGACCAAATAAGCCTTACTATTGGCAAGGGTCAAGGATTGCAAGATGTTGCCAATTGCTGCGCCACCATTCTCAGTGGCGAAAATGTCGTTTTTAAGACCGCCGACGTTGCGGTTGTAGAAACTGACAGTGCCCGTACCGCCTGAAAATGCGCCTTCGTGTGTGATAAAAATGCCGTTTTGATAAGGCAGGGTGGTTGTGGTGTCTGTGTCTTTTCCACATGATACGACAAGGGTAATTGAGGCAATGATAATTGCCCAAAACAAGGTGTTTTTCATAAAAAAAGAATAAAATTGGTGAATAAATAAGTTTTTTCCCGAACTTAATTTACCCGTAGGAAAGCGGAAGGAATCTCTTTTTAATGATGAATGATAAATGATGAATAGCAATATGCCGTCATTTATCATTCATAATTCATCATTAAAAGGTTCATTCTCCCTGTTTTCCCGCAGGTTTTGAATTCGTGAGATTGTGGCAGGTCTTCTGACTCGTTGGCTTTTTATCGTCTTCCCATTTACCCCCCTCAGTAAAAAAGGGTTTTAAACAGTGACTTCGTTGATAAAAAGTGTTTGATAAACCTATGTGTAGGCTTAAAACCAACTTACAGCTGCGGGAACAGTCTTGGATTTTCACCAAATTCCCTTTTAATGTCTCGCTTTGAGGCGAAACAACCAAAATCGAGGGCGAAGGTATAAAGTTTTATGACAATAATCAAAAAGCCACATAATGATACAGCATCTCAGAAATATCTGCTAACGCCGCTACCCCTGCTTTAACATCCGTCAAGTTTTTTGATAAAAGAACAACGACATATGTGCGACCATCGAGCAAATAAACGATGCCAGAATCGTTTTGATTGTTTTTGAACACTGGTTGGACTGATTTGACTGATTTGCTTTGATTTTTTCTTTATACAGTTTTAAAAATTAGAGCCAATCAGTGATGTATCATATTGTTTTATAGGTAACAAAAGCTTGATGTAGTAAAGATAAAAGATGAAAACGATATTTATAAAAGTAAAATGACGAGGTGATATTATCACCCCGTCACCATTAAAACCCTGCTTACAAATATAATCGGATTTAGTTTTTGAGACAGCCCTAAGCTATTTTTTTAAAAATGAATACCTACTGTCAAACCGATGCCTCTGTTGCGACGATAAGGAGCACTCGCATTGTTATTGGCGTTGGACGCATCGCTGTCTAATAAGTTATTGATACCTAAATTGTAACGACCTTCGAGGTACATTTTGCCTAATGAGAGACCCGCACCCAAGTTAACACCCCAATCGAGCCGTTTTTCTTTGTTCGAATCATTAGAATAGTCCACTGTTTTAGTCGTGTTGGAAGAGACCCCTAAAACTGTCAACTCGTTTTTGTATTTACCATTTAACGCAAGACCAACATATGGCCCGCCTAAAACATAAAAACCAATGCCCTCACCCGACGTGTTGCCCAAACCTAATTTCAAAGAAAGAGGCACTTCAATGTAATTGGATGTAAAAGTAGAAACCAGCTTGTTCTTCTCATCCGAGACATACTCTGTTTTACCACCTTTTTGGATAAAAACCAATTCCGGTTGGATAGCGACATTTTCCGTTATTTGAATAGGGAAAGCAATGGCAGCTTGATAACCGAGAATGGATTTATTCGCGTAATCCTTATAATTTTTTTCAGTCGCATTAGCAGACATACTGGCAATATTGATACCAGCACGAATACTAGGTTGTGCTTGTATATGGTTAGTCGAAACAGTAACCATTGTGAACATGAGGATAAATGCAATTAATTTTTTCATTTTTCTAAGTTTTAATTAATAAATAATTTATTGATTCATAATAATAAATAAAAAAATCTTGCCACCGCATTGCCACTACCACATACGTGTTTATTGCAGAATGATGTCACTTAAATTCCCCAACGTGTGGTATTTTTATTCGAAACCATACGTTATTTATTATTTTTCATGTAGGGAAAATGTCAATTATGAGGTAAGGCATAATACCAAATAAAAAAAATCCGCTTTCAATTTATTAATTGAAAACGGACAGCATTATTGAACAAATTACTAGAAACCTTTTTTAGATTGCCCAATACTTTGTGCGGTTGAGTGTTGTGATTAAGACCAACAACGCACACAATGTAACAAGCAAATTCATTGATAATGATGGTATGGTATCTGCTAATCTAACCATCAATATGCCCACCAGAGCCCACAAAACGATAAGACCATACGCCACATTATTCAATTTAATAACACTCCAACAAGCAATGAGGGAAGCGAAAAGCACCATGGACATTTGCCAAAATCGAGGATCAAGACCAAAGCCATTCCATCCGATTTTAGTCAAATAAGCTGCTACATTGCTTATCATTGCAATCGACACCCATCCTAAATACAGACCGAAAGGAATCTTCAAAAACGAACGATATTCAGGAGTTGCCGTTAAATCAAAACTGATACGCTGATTAATTTTAATAAGCGTCCACAAAAGACCTAACATCATTATAGTCGAATAAAGCAATTTATCATACTGCCATGCCACAATCCAACCAATGTTGAAAATACAAGACATGACAAACAACAGACTCATTTTCGACGACACTGTATAAACTTCAGGTTTTATGTTTTTAGAAAACACCGATTTTAACTGCCAAAGAACAAACACGAAAAGTGCGGAATATATAATACCCCATGCAAAAAACGTAATGGGGGCGGGGGTGAATAAGTTACTGTACTTGTCCGTCAACTCTGTAATAGGGATTCCATTAATTTGCCCCAAAATTGACTGGTAATTGACAAATAACAAGACAACAAAACTGATTATATTCAATATCAAGATTGACCGAATAATTAATGCATGCTTTTTCATTGTGTTTATTATTTATTGATTCAATTTATAATTGACCTCGTGAAGCGTTCGTTTCACATTGAAGTGAATCTTGTGCTGTTTCTGCCATTCTTTCTGAGTTTCTTTCCAACTCACTTTTGGGTGGCTCGTTAATACAAGACATAAAAGAGAGGGAAATAAAAATGGTACAGATTAAGGTCGGAAAAAATACCTTTTTCATAATTAATGACATTTAAAAGTTTTACTAAACACTCTTATATCAATGGTAAAAGAATTATACCCATTTAATGTTAGATATATTATGTAGATAAAAATACCCATTTTGAGCAATATTATCTCTTTTTGACCCGAACATTCTTTTTCCATAACCTGCGTCAATGCTTTTTAATCAACAGTTTTTATCAATTTAAAATAGAAAAAATGATTACCAAAACCTTTTCAACACAGGCAACTTTTGTGTTACTTTTTACAATTATATGCGCTTTTCTCTTAATCGAAGCAAAAGATGTATTCATTCCGCTTACATTCTCCCTCATATTTGCATTCATTGTACTACCCCTCAGTAATTTTATGGAAAAAAAGAAGTTTCCTCGCTGGTTGTCAACAACCATTAGTGTTATTTTTTTAATTGTTGTGATATCTTCTATTGTCCTCATATTGAGCTATCAAATCACGCGGTTCGCTGATGATATCCCCATGCTAAAAGGTAAATTCAATGAGAAAACCCTCGAATTTCAACAATACATCAAAAAACAATGGGGATTTTCACTTAAGGAACAAAATAAATGGATTAACGAGCAAAAAGATGCCAATAAGGATAATGCAGGTAATTACTTGATGGATTTTTTTTCTGCAACGACTGGGTTTTTAGCTAACATAACCTTAATACCGATTATGGTCTTTTTCCTGCTTTTATACCGAAAACGTTTTAAAGTCTTTTTAAAACTTATAGATGAACAATACGATTTCCACACATTCAAAATGGTCAAAAAAATAGGCATGGTCAGCCAATTGTATTTGAAAGGCTTGTTCTTAGATGTATCAATATTAGCGGTCTTAAATACTATTGGTTTTTTAATACTCGGCGTGGATCATGCTATTCTATTTGGACTTATTGCGGCTATATTAAACATCATTCCATACATCGGTGTCATTATAGGGGGACTTTTTCCGATGATAATGGTATTCGTGACCCAAGACAGTATTTGGGCTGTATTAGGCGTTTTGGGTGTGGTCACGGTTGTTCAATTTCTTGATAACAATATTATTTATCCCAAAGTAGTTGGTTCCAGCGTCAGTATCAATCCCTTAATGTCCATTGTTTCTTTGATTATTGGGAATTTATTATGGGGAACAACAGGTATGATTCTCGCTTTGCCACTGATGGGCATGTTGAAAGTTGTGATGGACCACATCGACCATTTACGTCCTTATGGCTACTTAATGGGCGAAGAAGAAGAGCCAACCACTGACTCGGAGCTAGCGAAAACTGAAAGCTGATTATAAAGCTGATGATACTGAGGGGGTCTCCCAAAAAGCAAGAACCTATATCAAGGCTATGACATTGTTAAAATATCACAGTCTGATATAGGTTCTATTTCGGGGTTGTAAATGTTAAATGTCAAGTAGTTAATCTTATTGAATGTATGGAACAAGTAGTCACATCTTTGTTAATGACTTAGGTGTTACCGACCTTTCCATACGCAACCAAGCTGTTTTATCCCAGCCATTATCAGTCCATTTTTCTTCCATTTCAACAAAGCTATTATCACTTTCTTTGAGGATAGTATAGCGCATTAGGTTATTTCCATTATCATAAAATGTATAGGTGACCGTGTAAAAATCCGTTATATACACCTTATTATCAAGCGAATATCTACCTTTTACCTGACCTTTTACGTGCCATGCGTCTCGTTGGGGGTCAAAGAAAATGGATTTTGTTGTATTGTAACGATAACCATTTTGCGGGTTAATACCATTCACAATAAATGTCATTTCGTTACCTTTTGCAGTAATCTTTTCATGTATTTCAATGTATTGATTTAAGCCGTCTGCGTCTGTTACAAAACCAGTACTTTTCCAATCACCAATTAAATATTCTAAACGCTTATCAATATTACTGCCCATCAATGGATTATAAGACGTTCTCATCTGCGTTGAACTAATACTTATAAAAAATATGATTATTAAGAAGATTATATTTTTCATCTTTTCAGTTTTAAATTGTTAAACAATTAAAATAAAAGGTAGAGCAACAAAACAAGATATTATTGCTCTCCTGTTTTTATTCAAAGGTTGAAACTAAATGAGACGATTGAAAATACCTATTTGTATAACTAAAATACTTAACTGTATAACCAAAGTCACATTCATCTTTCAGTGTTGGTTTGATGTGGCGATGGTAGTTTGTTGTCGATTTATAAATCTTAATTTTAATATTTTTTAGAATTCAACTGGATATCTAACACACTAATACAAAAAAAGAATACCAAGTTCTTTTTAGCGTCTAAAGTGTGAAAAATTGCTGCAAGTGGGGAATTTGAACCTCAATTATACTCAAAACGATACCCCTCAGTATATTCAACAAAAATTTACGCCTAACTTATCGTGAAAGGTTTGCCTTGTTGAAACAAACCAAAAGAAGCGAGCAATAATATTTTAATAAAGGAAAAAACACCCCATATTGAGGTTAAAATTGCCCATAATTTTCCTTAATGACAAAAAAAATGGATGGAATGTCTTTTGATTATATTGATAAGTAGAATCTATTTTTATCATATTAATTCTTATCACTAATGAAAAAACTATTTCTGTTCTCACAAATCTTCATAATTGTATTACTGATAGCTTGCAATGCAACCAAAACACAAAAAGGTGCTGCCATTGGGGCGGGTGCCGGGGCAGTCGTTGGGGGCATCATCGGTAAAAAATCTGATAATACGGCTGTAGGTGCTATTTTAGGTGCAACCATTGGTGGAGCCGTTGGTGCGGTTGTCGGTAATCAAATGGACAAACAAGCAGCAAAAATTCAGAAAGATTTAGGCAAAGTGGCAAGTGTCGAAAGAGTCGGTGAAGGCATTAAATTGACTTTTGACAGTCAATTATTGTTTGATTATGGCAAAGCAAATTTACGCGAATCAAACAAACCTGCTTTACAAAAACTGTCTCAAAGTTTGGCAGAATATCCTAATACCAACATTTTAGTGGTTGGGCACACAGACAATGTTGGCTCTGACACTTATAACAGGAGTCTATCCGAAAAACGAGCTGCCTCTGTGTCCAATTACCTCAATACCCTAGGGATTACCACCTCCCGTCTCAGTATCCAAGGGCGCGGTGAAACGGAACCAAATGCCTCAAATGAAAGTGAAAATGGTCGTCAAATGAATCGTCGCGTAGAATTGGCTATTTATGCCAATGACGCCATGAAAAAAGAAGCCGCCAAAACGACACCGCCCTCAGGTAATAAATAATCGGGATGGGAATTCTAATTCAAAAATTCTAAACATTTTTTATTACTCTTTTCAATATCTTCAAGATTCATTATTCCCTACCCCTCATCTTTAAACCTAAATTAAATAAAATTATTAAAATTTAAAACAATGAAATCAATAGCAAAAATTGCGTCATTATGCCTCTTTCTTGTACTTCTTACGACTACTTCTTATGCCCAAGTAGGCATCAGAGCAGGTCTTAATGCGAGTAATCTTTCAGTCAAAGATTTTGACGAACGTAAGACAAGATGGGGTTTTCACATCGGTGTTTTTACCGATAGGTTATTGGCAAACTCTTTATATCTATCACCTGAATTGAGCTTTACAACAAAAGGTTCTACTGTGAAGTATGGCTCAGGCAAAACGACAAATAGTTTTAATTTAAACTATATCGAACTGGATTTACCATTTACTTATAAATTGAATGGTGTGGATTTGCAGGCAGGACCGTATTTAGGCTACTTAGCCAATGTCAATACAAAAGTTCAAAATGAATCAACGCTTGTCGTAACGCAGTTGGACAAGAGTAACTATAACAATTTTGATGCGGGTCTTTTATTTGGTCTTAATTTTAGATTGTCCAATAACCTATATTTAGGTGCGCGCTATCAATTGGGTCTTGTGAATATTGCTCGTACCACTATAGCAAAAGCGAGCTTAGGCGATGCCCGGAATACCGTGGGACAAGTGTCAGTCGCTTTCAAACTGTAATGTGAATAGATTTTTATATCGAGAATTGCTTAGGACAGGGAAATTTCTAAATTTCCCTGTTTTTTTTATTTTTGTTATAACTAATTAGGTGTGTCGCACCTATATAGTTACAAAATTTTTCAAACATAGGCTTAGGCAAAACTACTCTACAGTGACTATATCTAATATTTAATTAGTTGATAATCAAACATTAATTAATTCAAAAAAGTACATTCACAACAGCATCATAATAGCCTCGCTACATTAAGAAAACTGACCCTTACTCAGCATTATTGAGTAAGGGTCAGTTTTTTTTACACGAGGAAAGATATGAATAGCATTGTAATCAATATACTCAATTGAAAATGGTATGCCTAATTTGAAACGTTTCAGTTACACAATTATCAGTGTTTTAGATTATCCATTTTCCATTATCCGTTAAGTATAAATCATCAATGCGCAATCAATAATTGATAAATAGACCCCATAGATATGGGTTTTTCGATGTAAAAAGAAGCACCCGCTTTTAATGCCTCTTCCCTTATGCCAAGGGCACTCATAGCGATAATGGTAGGGTTATTTTGAGTACTCATAATTTTTGGGATGAAGTCAACGCCTTTACCATCTGGTAGATTATTATCTAATATGATAGTATCAAATGAATGGGATTTTAGCAGTAACATAGCCTTACTTAAGGTTTCAGCGCAAATAACATCATAGTGTTTTTTTATTAAAAATCTTTTTAGTAATCCGCTAAGTTCCATTTCATCTTCTATAATTAGTATTCGATTATTCATGATTGTCTTTAATTGTTAATAGTTATCATACAAAAAAATCATGCCCATGAAGTAATACTTATGTACTTTTTCCTTATTATTCTCTCAAAATACGTTAAAAAAGTGGTATTTATTGAAAATAATAAATGTCTTTTAAAGCTGTATAGAGCAGAATCAAGATTTGAGCATTTTTAAAAAGAATTGTTACAGAATTATCCACTCCTTATACCTTCCTTTAAAGATAAAAAAATACTGAGGGGGTATCTTTCCATATTTTAAGACACCAAATGGGGAATTTTATACCCAAATTTCTACAAAAAAAACGAAAAAATCAAATGGCACATTCTTTTCGGCTGATAAAAGTAGATTAAATAAGCTTTTTTTATCCTATTTCTTTATTTTAAAATCACTTATTATGATAAACAGCACAAGAAATTTAGTAACGGCATTAGTAAGTGGAGCCATTATAGGTTCGTAGTAGGTATCCTTTTAGCGCCATCTGAAGGCTCTAAAATACGTCGTTGCCTTGTTGGTCGTCAGAACAAACTAGAAGACGAAATCGATAAAGCTACAAATGGCATGGTAGAGGCGCAGAATGAAGCAGATGGATATGTTTCAAAAACAATGAAAAATACCAAACGGCAATGGAATGATATTTCGCATAAATCAGAAAACAAAAATCAAAATACAGGGGCTTCCAAAAAATCAAAGAGCCAAAAATCTTAACTTTTAAAATTGCTTAAATAAAGATTTCAGATGAACTTTTAGCGTTAATGGAGAAGTGTAGTCATCCCTCAACTACCTTCTCTATTTTTTTATACCCCCTCAGTAGCATTATTGTTTCCATCATATAGAGACACGGTGTTAATCCAATATTCACCTATTGTATGAGTCACACTCAATAGATTTTCAAATGAAGAGGGCTTGATGATAAAAGAATTAGCACCCAAATCATAGCATTTGCGAATATCTTCGGGCGATTTTGATGTCGTAAACATAATAACAGGAATATGACGCCATTTAGTATTACTTTTTATTTCCTGCAATATTTGCTTACCGTCTTTTCGAGGCATATTAATATCAAGCAGAATAAGAGAAGGTATTGTACTATTTTGTTCTAAATAATCAAGCAATTCTACCCCGTCTTCTACAAAATAGAGCGTACATTTCAAATTATTTTCTTCAAATGCTTCTTGAAGTAACAACCTATCATCTGCGTCGTCATCTGCAAAAACAATTAAGTTCGTTTTTTTCTTAGTGTGCATGATATTGTGGGTATTGTTTTTTGCCTCATATTTTGGAGACTTTATATTTCATCACCTCTTATGAGCATTTTAAGAATATTTTTTATTCGGATAAAAATAGGTGTTTTTGCTGATATTTTGATTGAATGGTAATTTAATTGTAAAAGTCGTGCCTACGTTTGGACGACTTTCAACCGCTATAGTGCCCTTGTGAAGCTCAACAATTTTACGGCTTATTGCCAAGCCAATACCCAATCCTTTGTAATGTTCTTTATGGTTCAATCTTTGAAATATTAAAAAAACCTTTTGCGCATACTCTTGCTCAAAACCAATGCCATTGTCAGCGATAGTCAAAACTTTATAGGACAACTCTTCATCTTTGATGTCCATGCTTCCACAAATTTGAATATGGGGCGGCTTATCTGGATGCCTAAATTTCAAAGCATTATCAATTAATTGTTCAAAAAGCACCACAAGATGTTCCCGATAGCCTTCTATAACGATATCCTTTTCAAGGGTATATGTCGCTTTTGAAGCCTTGACAATTTCCTTTCTTTCAGCCCAAATATCTTCAAGAATTTCAGATACATTGACGCGTTCTATATTTCTTTTGTTGGTATGACTGAGGGTGGCAAAAGCCAAAAACTCATTTAATAATTCCTGAGAATCGGCAGCGAATGCATTGATTTTCTGAATAGAATTTAAATCTACTACCCCCTCAGTATTTGATACTTTTTTAAGTTTATTTTCAAAACGTGAGCTAAAAAGCCTAATCTTTCTCAAGGGTTCTTGCAAATGGTGGGTCAAGGTATAGGCATATTGGTCGAGTTCCCTATTGGCTTTATTCAATTCACTTATTTTTTCTTCTAGGCTTTTTTTAGCTTTTTCAACAAATATGAGTTGCCGAAAAATAATCCACATGGTTATAATAATAATCACAATAGCACTGATAATGATAATAAGCAAATAACGCGGCGAAGATTTGGAAAAATCACGTTGTTTTTTAATGTCAAAATTTAATTTTTTTTGTTGTAAATTTTTAAGGTTCTGAATTGTTATACTCAAACTATCCATCAGGAACTTACCCTCTTCTATCAATTTTATTTGATTATTCGTCAGGGGTTCAATCTTCCTCGTTTTTATGCTATGCACCATTGACCAAACGTTCTCAATTTTATTTTTAGCCATGCGCTGTATCGAATCAATGTATGGTATTTGTTCATCATCCATTTTGAACTCTTGTCTTATATCAATTAAGTTTTGAAATACAACCGTACCTGCAGTTTTTTGAGCTAATAGAAAATCAGTGTCACTCGTCAATAAAAAGCCTCTCGACCCCGATTCGGCATCTTTTAAACTGGAAATGACTGCTTCTAATTTCATAGCAAATTGATTATTCCGATTGATGGTCTCGTTTGATTCTACCAATAAAACCAACCTATCGTAAGCATAAGTCGCCAAGGTAAAGAGGCTACTCAATACGATTACAAATAAGATTAAGACTTGTTTAAGCGTCAACTTTTTATTCATATCATTTGTTATAACCCAAATTGTGTACAAAAAAACGCAATGTGGGAATTATTTTACACATTGTAAGTAAATTAAACCATAATGTGTGTATATTTAGGTGGAATACTCTTTTAGAATATATGTACTAAAGGTAAAACTAAACAAAAGATTTTTATTTTATATGTTTAAAAACACGCAACAACATACGTTACGACAAACGATGAAATTGTCCCCGCAACAGATTCAAATGTTGAATCTGTTGCATTTGCCTTTATTGGAGTTAGAACAAAAAATTAAAGATGAAATTGAAGACAATCCCGCCCTTGACTACAGTGATACTTCTGATAATGAGGGCGATGACGTAACCCAAAACGAAGATAATACTTTCGAAGATGAAGCCGTACATAAAGATTCTGATTCTGTAGAAGAATCCATCAACGCTTATGATACCTACGAAGATACGTCTTATGATGGGTTTAGTAATACACAAGAGACAAAATATGAAAAACCGGTCGTTCAAACCGCTACTTTTCGTGAAAATCTTAAAGAACAACTGCATCTAAGGCGCATTGAGCCAGAGCTACAATCATACGCGGAATATTTGATTGATGCGATTGACGACGATGGTTATTTACATCGGTCACTCGACCATATTATTGATGATTTGTCTTTCAGCATAGGTATATACATACCCGAAAATGTACTTGAAAAAGCACTTTTAATTGTTCAACAACTTGAACCCATTGGTATCGGTGCTCGTAACGTTCAAGAGTATTTGATGCTACAACTTCGTGAAAAAGCCCGAACAGGTACGGATGTAAGTGTCGCTTGCGCTATTGTTGATGATTTTATGGCGGATTTAGGTAACCATCAATATGAAAAGATTCAATCTGCTCTCAATATTAACAACGACGAAATGAAAGCGGCTTTAAACATTATTAGTTCATTAAATCCTAAACCCGTAAGTGGGATATCCACAAGTAATGACACAACACCTATTATTACGCCTGATTTTATTGTCACCAATACTGAGGGACAACTGGAGATTACGGTTTTAGGCATACATACGCATAAAATAAAGTTGAATGGGCACATGCTCGAAACGCTTGAAGCGCTTGAGAAAGCACCGAAAAAAAATACCGAAAACCGCGATGCCGCCCAATACTTGAAAAGTAAAATTGGCTCGGCACAGTGGCTGATTACGGCGTTGGAACAAAGAGCTTATTCTTTGACAAGTACCATTGAAACGATTGTGGCACTTCAACGAACCTTTTTTTTGACAGGTGATTTCAAAAAACTGCGTCCTATGATTTTGAAAGATATTGCTGACCGCGTTGGTCTTGATGTTTCTACCATTTCAAGGGTTACAAGCAGCCGGTATGTGCAAACCGATTTTGGTATTCTATCTCTAAAAGGGCTTTTTACTGAGGGGATACTTACGGACGATGGTAATATTGTTTCGAACCGCGCTATACAAGAAACCATAGTGGAAATTATAGAAAAAGAGAATAAAACCAATCCGTTGAATGACCAACAAATCACAGACTTATTGGTCCAAAAAGGATACACCATCGCCCGTAGAACAGTGGCTAAATACCGTGAAAACTTGAATATACCAGCGGCTCAATTGCGGCGAGAGATGGCGTGACAAATGGTGATGATGAAGGGTAATTGATTTTTCATACATATCATTGGATGCCTATCAGAATGGAAAACGAAAATTACACATATTATAACCTTTAAATAAAAATAAAAATGCATAGGATATTAGTCATAGACGATGATATAGATATATGCCATCTGCTGAAGAAATTCCTCTCAAAACACGATTATGACGTGATGACTGCTCATAATGGTGAAATGGGATTGAAATTATTGGAAGAAACAAAGCCTGATTTGGTTATGACTGATTTTAGATTGGGTGATATGGATGGTAGTGAAGTCATTGCAGCTATAAAATCACGGATGCCGAATGTCCCCATCTTGGTCATAACAGGATATAGCGATATACGTATTGCGGTCAACGTTATGAAGTTAGGCGCATTAGATTATATAACCAAACCTCTGTTACCACAGGAGATTTTGATGACCATACAAAGAGCAATTGTGGTGTCCAGTTTTTCACAAAACGAGCAATCAAGTTTCGTTGAAGAGCAGCAAGTGCATAACAGCAACCCCTCAGTAAATGCACTCTCCATGAAGGCATCAAACCGTTCAAAACCTACCGCCAAAGGCAACGGCTATTACATTGAAGGTCAAAGCATCGTCGCACAAGCACTTTTGAATCAAATTAATCTTGTAGCCCCCACCAATTATAGTATCATTATCTATGGCGAAAGTGGTTCGGGTAAAGAAATCGCGGCGCGGATGATTCACGACAAAAGTCCACGCAGCCATATGCCTTTTGTGGCGATGGATTGTGGTGCCATACCAAAGGAATTGGCGAATAGCGAATTATTCGGGCATGAAAAAGGATCATTTACGGGTGCAATCAGTCAAAAGATTGGACTTTTTGAAATGGCAAATGGTGGTACACTTTTTTTGGATGAAGTAGCGAACTTAACTTATGATGTACAAATTTCGCTCTTGCGCGTGGTGCAAGAGCGAAAACTCAAACGCATCGGCAGCAATAAAGAGATAAGCCTCGATGTGCGCATCCTCGTCGCCAGTAATGAACGGCTTTCTGAGTCTGCCCGAAAAGGGAAATTTAGAGAAGATTTGTATCATCGTTTCAATGAATTCAGCATTGAAGTACCGCCATTGCGTGAGCGTGAGGGTGATATTATGCTGTTTGCCGATTATTTTTTGTCGCAGATAGGTGAGGATTTAGGAAGAAAAATGGTTGGTTTTGAAAATCAAGTTGAACAAATATTTCTATCATACCCTTGGTATGGCAATATTCGAGAATTAAAAAACGTCATCAAAAGAGCCGCATTGCTGTCAGACGGGGAATGGGTACAAGCAAAGGCTTTGCCTTTTGAGATTGTAAACCATGAGAAATTGGCTTTTGGTATACCAGAACCTGAGATAGCCCAAATTGTTGAATCGACAAACGCTCAATCTTATCTTCAACGTGTACCGATTATTCAGGTACCACCGCCGGTATCCCCCCAAACGCCCCCATTTAATCTGAAAGCAGCTGCCCAAGATGCTGAGTATGAAATCATTGTGCAAACATTACAGAAAGCAAAATACAATAAAAGTAAAGCCGCGGACTTACTCGGTATAGATAGAAAAACGCTTTATAATAAATTAAAAAAATTAGGTATTGAATAAATAATTATAGCATGAGCGAACTATATTCTGCTTTCCAACAAGCCGATTTTCCTATCGGTTATTTAATTTTTCATGAGAATACAGAAGGGGATTGGGTTTGTAAAGAAGCAAATCCCTGTGCACAGGGGTTTTTTGACGATTCAGAACTCGTGTCAAAAACAGGCACTGATATTTTTCATGCTTCCTTCCTGAATAGCCCAACAACGGCCATACTGCATCTCCCTCATCATAGGTCGCTGTCGTTAAATGTCATGAACGGCTCAACAGCAAACATCCGTATTGCTATTTTAACCGATATTACTGCACAAGAAAGTCATTTAATTCGTTTAGAAAAAAAGGTTGAAAGGTTGAAAAGTTCTAATAAGGACTTGGAACATTTTGCTTATGTTGCTTCTCACGATTTGAGGGAGCCTCTCCGTAAAATTGTTGCTTTTAGTGAACGCCTGAACAAAAAATATGCCTCTGTTTTGGATAGTACGGGTCTTAACTATCTCCATCGTATGATCGATGCCACACAGCGAATGCAGACCTTTATTGACGATTTATTGATGTTTTCAAAGTTTTCACGCGATAATTCCGAGAAAATAGATGTGGATTTGAATGACATACTGAGGGGGGTGCTTTCAGATTTTGAGATGCTCATCGACAAGGAAAAAGCCATCGTTAGGACGGAAACTTTACCTATTGTCAAAGGTGTTAAAAGCCAAATGGTACAACTTTTCCAAAATCTGATCAGCAATGCCTTGAAGTTTAAAAATCCAAACATTCAGACACAGATTTATATCAAATGCCTTGAATCAAAAGAGGGGTATCAATTAACTTTTAGTGACAATGGCATTGGTTTCCATCAAGCGGATGCGGAACGGGTTTTTACCCTCTTTCAAAGGCTCAATGGTCGATCTGAATATGAAGGAACAGGTATCGGATTGGCTATTTGTAAGAAAATCGTTGAAAATCATGGCGGAATAATTAAGGTAAATAGCAGCCCGCAAGAAGGAGCTGCTTTTGTAGTTTCTTTGCCTAAAATATGATTTACAATGTAAACATAAATTACATTGTAAAATATCAACGACGAAGTTTGAAGCTTTATCATTTGATAGTAAATCTACAATTACAATAACGTATGAAAAATAACAACATTCTCATTGTTGACGACGACGAAGACGACTACTTCCTCGTGGCTGATTATCTGACGGAGATTGAGGAACACCATTTCCACATCACGTGGGCAGCAACTTATGAAGACGGTTTGAAATACATACAAAAAGGCGATTTTGATATATGTCTTTTTGATTTTTTATTGGGTCAAAAAACAGGACTGAATCTACTACGCCAAGTCCGAGAATTGGGTATTGAAACCCCTATCATACTCTTGACAGGTAGAGGTAATAAAGAGGTGGACCATGAAGCAACATTGTTAGGAGCAACCGATTATTTAATTAAAAGCGAATTAGAGGCTGAAATGCTGGAACGCAGCATCCGATATGCCATCACCCACGCACGTGCACTCAAAGCCGTAAAAGCCAGTGAACGTATGTATCGGAATATCTTTAAGCGTTCAAGAGACATGATTTATTTGGCAGATACAACTAACAGTATTTTTATTGATGTTAACGAACGTGGAACGGACATTTTCGGTTATTCACATGAGGAATTTATGCGTATGAATACAGTTGACCTGCTGTTAGATAAATCGGCGCGTGACATCATGACCCAAATATTAATGGAAACGGGTGAGTTATACAACTATGAGAGTATTTTTGTCAATAAATGGGGTGAAAAAAGGATTTGTCTCATCAATGGCATCATTTATACTGAGGGGGGTACTATTTATCATCATGGCTCTATTCAGGATGTTACGGAGTTACGCTTATTGGAACGAAACCGTTTGAATTTAGAAAAAATAGCCGCAACGGGTCGTTTTACAAGGGCTTTAGCTCATGAAATACGCAACCCGCTTACCAATATTGACCTTTCTATTGAGCAATTGCGGCTTGAAAATAAAGACGATGAGTTGACTTATTATTTTGATATCATCAAACGCAACAGCCATCGTATTGGCAATTTAATTACGGAATTGCTCCAAACAGCCAATCCTGCACATATTGAACTCAAAAAACATCACATAAACGATTTGGTCGAAAAGGCTGTAGAAACCGCACATGATCGCATTTTTTTGAAGAATATTAAAGTTCTTAAAGACTATACCCATAAAAACCCTTTTATCAATGCCGATGAATCTAAATTGCAAATGGCATTGACTAATTTAATCATTAATGCCGTCGAAGCGATGACGGAAAACGTCGGCATTTTGACCCTTAAAACGGAAATATTGAACAATACTTGCCAAATCATTATTGAAGACAATGGCTGTGGCATGACACCAGAGCAACAAAATCGCTTATTTGAGCCTTATTTTACAGGCAAATCCAAAGGACTCGGTTTGGGTATGACCACTACCATGAATATTGTTCAAGCACATGGTGGGCAATTGTTTTTTTCATCTGAGCTGCACAAAGGCACACGTTTTCTCCTCACCTTCCCTATTTAACTATTAATTATCAATGAGTGGGTGTGGGTTATGTCGTAAAACTCATAACCTATTGCTATTCTATACACCATGTTGTCCTAAAAACAATGGATTACGCCCCATTTTGGGCAATCATCTACTCATTTTTCTCAAAATATAGGCTGGTCTGCTTTTTTAAATATTAGAAGTATAGATGTTAACACACGCTTCTTCTATAAGAATAGTGGGTTTGCATCATCAAAACAAAAAACAATCCAAATATGGAAATTATTATCACAGAAATCCTCCAAAATAGATAAACACAAAACTTTTTTATAACCCATCAAATTATTATCACACGAAACAATTTTAAAAGAAAGACACACGAAACAATTTTATTTTTAACAAATTATCTTCCTTACAACTAAATTTTAATACTGTATGACATTTAAAGCAAAAATTCTCCGACTTTTTTCTTTTTTAATCATCGCATTATCTATTGCTGCCTGTAAAAAGGACGATTCATCTTCGCTCGGTCAAGTAAACTTTGAAGTGACAGATGCGCCATTTGATGATCCTGAAGTTCAAGCCGTTTTTGTAACAGTTACAGCCATTAAAGTGAACGGCAAAGCGATTGATTCATTTAGGGGTAAAACAACATTTGATATTGCGTCGTATCAACGCGGTTTAACCAAGTATTTAGGTAGTACCAAGCTGCAATCAGGTACCTATAGCAATGTTACTCTCGTCCTTGATAACAGCACAGACCAAAGTGGTAATACGCCAGGGAGTTATATTTTGACTAAATCGGGCCAGAAAAAAGCCATAACGACTGCTTCTGCTACTTCTGAAATCGCGGTGACGGGTCGTTTTAAATCTGTGGCTGACCAGACTTCTACGGCTGTAATAGATTTCGATTTACGTAAAACTATTGCATATAACGGTACAAGCGGTTACAAATTTGCCACAGACAGCGAGATGACGAATGGTATTAGAGTGGTACAAAAGTCTGAAACGGGTGTGATTAAAGGTACAACAACCGATGCAGCAACCACTTCAAGCGAGAAAATAGTCGTGTATGCCTACAAAAAAGGTACATATACTAAGGCTACAGAAACGCAAGGTCAAGGAAATTCAGGTATCACATTCAAAAATGCTGTAACCAGTAGTGTGGTTTCAAACGGTTCTTATGAACTACACTTTTTAGAAGCGGGTGAATATGAATTGCATACCATTTCATACAAAGACACCAATAAAGACGGTAGAATGGATATTCAAGGTGAATTTCAAGCCAGTCTTTTGGGCGGTCTAAATATCAATTCAGTGAGTGTTAGTGCGAATAGTACGGTAACCGCTAATATCAATTTGACATCCGTGCTACCTCTTTAATTGAATATTCATTTTTTCATTGTATAGCTCGTGTTAATAAAATTGTGTCCTTTCAATCATGTGAAACGCTATGGAGTCCAACTCGATAGCGTTTTTTTGTTTTTTACAACATGAATGAACCCTTAAAAACTTGTGTTGCTGCGCCACAAAGCCAAATATTTTCAAAAGTACCCCCCTCAGTATTTTTGCTAAATTTTACCTCCAACTGTCCACCTTTTGTCTTAATCGGCACTTCCATGCCGTTATTTGTTTTGAGATGATAAGCGATAGCTGCCGCCGTTACGCCAGTGCCGCACGAGAAAGTTTCATCTTCAACACCACGCTCATAAGTCGCTACTTCAATGCCGCGCTTCTCCCCTTTTGAGGGTTTGGAGTCTATTTGAACAAAATTGACATTGACACCTTCTTTTGCGAAGCGTTCAGAGTAGCGAATAGCTCGCCCGTTATCATAAACGTTGATGTCGCTTAGGTCTTCCACAAGCACAACATAATGTGGAGAACCTGTATTCATCAAAAAATAATCGCTGCCTTGCTCAATATTTTTGCGTTCAACATCTATCATTTTTAGTTCAACCCACACAGCATTACCTATTCCGCCCATGTCAATAGAGCCTTTCACAACGGCTTCATGCACCCCATCAATCGCCCAAAACGTACATTTTTCTTTGAAAACGTCGAGAAAATAGGCAAAAGCCGTCAAACAACGTCCACCATTGCCGCACATAGACCCCTCAGTACCATCGGCATTGAAATAGATCATTTCGAAGTCATACCCTTTTTTGTGTTGCAAAAACATCAAGCCGTCGCCGCCGATGCCAAAACGTCTGTCGCAGAGGTGACGAATGGTTTCCGTATCTGCTTTCGTTAAATACGTGGTGTCACGTTGATCAATCATGACAAAATCATTGCCGGTACCTTGATATTTGTAAAATGGAATAGTCATTTTAAGTAGAAATTAAGAATTTAAAGAAAGATTAAAGAGAGATTATGGAAAGTTTGGGAAGTTCCTAATCTACAACCCCTCAGTATAAAGCCATAAAATCATATTAAACCGATGCCAAAAGCTATAGACAAAAGGAAAATCATAATGGTTACTGCACCTTGTACAAAGCCAAAAGTGACTTTTTTCAAGACTTTACTGCCCAAATATGCTCCAGCAAAAGCAGATAAAACGGCAACCGTTAGCATGACACTGTTTTGTTGCAAATCTATGTGTACAAAACGGCTAAAATAAACGGACAACCTTGTGAAATCTATTAAACAAGCAATCATCACACCTGTTGCAATAAAAGCATCTTTTGTTAAGCCTGTTTTTAATAAAAAAGCACTTCTCAATGCCCCTTGATTGCCTGACAAACCGCCGAAAAAACCGCTTAATACGCCGCCAATGTACAATTTATCTTCTTTGAATTGCAGGTTTTTTAAAACAGGAATCACTTCAAAAAGGGCAAAAATCATCATTAATAGGGCAATAATGAGCTTCAAAGGTGTTATTTGACATACCTTTTGACCCATTGAATAGGTATATAAAACAGTCGTCTCGGGTATTGCCATTAAAACTTGTGCGCCAATAAATGCACCGACTATGGCAGGTAAACCAAACTTCAAACCTATTGACCAATTGACATTTTTACCCACCAACACCATTTTAAAAAGGTTGTTGAGTAAATGGACAATGCCCGACAATGCGATAGCCATTTCAACAGGAAAAAACAAAATGAGCGTCGGCGTCAATATTGTTCCTAAACCAAAACCCGAAAAGAATGTCAGCAACGAAGCCAAAGCCGCTACAATACCTATAATGATTATGTTCATTTATAAATCCTTTTTTTGATATAAACAAAACACAAAGAAAAGAAATTTTCAGCCGTTCCCTTTTTCGCTAAAAGGTAAAAGATACTGAGGGGGTAGTTTTTTGTCCCAAAATCCAACTTTTCAAGAGAAGCAACGTACTTTTGCAGTAGTGGATAGTGGATAATTCTATTATCAACTGTCCAATGGAGTCGCCCGTAAAAAGTTGACAAAAAGGAATAGAAAATTTAACTCGATTAGAGTAAATTTTTTCTTTAGACAAGGTATTTAAAATTAAGCAA